>JANLQI010000084.1:0-37552 GCA_031367705.1 Saprospiraceae bacterium
AAAGCCAAAGCATTTCAAGATTTATTGGCTTTGCCTATAAAATTGAATAATAAATTGGCGAATTTGGCTGCTGCGGCTTCTCAATCTGATGCCAAACCAACGGCTTCGGTTTTTGAATCTGAAAAAGACATCGTGCCGAATATTGATAAGCAAATCGCTAAATTGAAGAAAACGTTGGATATGTATGTGCCACAGTTTAATAAGTTGGCAGAAACACAGAAGGCGGCGGCGATTAACATAAAGAAAGGTTCGTAAACACCCATCAGGCGGTGATTTTCCATCACCGCCTGATTTTTTTAACTCAAAATGCCAAAGTATGAACATCCGTCACGTCAGAATTGAAACAATACGTTTTATAAAAGCCTAAAAATAAACGAGCGCGTTTTGCCGTCGAACAATCGTGTTTTACTTTCATCTAAGCGCGTGATGCGTTCGCGTTAGCTCGTTCATCTTTCACGCAATCGCGTGATGCGTTCAGGCAAGAATTAAAACAGGATATTTTGGCGAAAACATCTTTCCCGTGAGCGCGTGATGCGTTCGTGGCAGAATATTGACCTTTTTTGGTATAAAATGTCGCATTTTGCGAATAAGGCTTGTTGAAGGGATGAGGAGGCTGTGTTTTGGGTTGTGTTGCAATGATTTGTTTTAAAAATATGAAAACTATATTATATGAAAAACAATATATAAAATAAATATTGAATAAAAAACGAATCAAACTATTGCTTTTTATAAATACACTTTGCATCTTTGTAGAAGCTATTTATGAATATTCAAAAAAAAATTATCGTATTGAGGTATCCTTAAGAATTTTATGAGTTGTTTTCTTCTCTGTTGACTTCCATTCCCAATTTTCCTTCTTTTCGTTTTGATACCCCTCAGTATTTTTTGTTTTGTGCGTTCAAAGAAATAGCATTGACTATAGTTGAAAACAATTAAAAATACCTATCATGAAAAAAATCACTTTTTCAGTGGCTATCCTTCTATGTTTTTACGCATTCCTAATTACATTTTGTAGCAAAACAAAACAGTTTGTTTCTGACCCAATTATTGCTACGGGGCATGGTGCTGTGATTGGTGAAAATGGTCAAGAAGTTAAACTTACACCAAAGTATATTGAGACTGTCCAAAAATATTACCTCGATAAAATAAAAAACAGTATCGAAAAAAAAGAAACCAAAAATTATTTGTCCAAAGATAAAATAGCAGAAACTCAAAAAAACATCCAAAACGATGTCGAAGATGTTATTTTAGCCAATGCTTTATTGATGGACTGGCTTATTGAAAAAGCTGAACCCAAAGAAGGTATTGCACAATTATTAGCAGTAAACAATGCCTTGCGGTTGCAATATGTTTTAAAATTAAAACCAGATTTAGAACAGCCTAAAGACAATACTTGGACAAAAGGACTGAAACCAGAAGTTGCAAAAAAACTGCAAGACAAAATAGGCATTTCAATATTGGCAAAAATAAGTACAGGAGGTGAGGCATACTGTAAAGAATGTCTTGACAAAGGTGTGCCTATACCCAAGTTTATGTTTGGCCCTGAATGGAAATATGTTGGCGAAGTCACAAATGAGTTTTTATCTCCTACGTCAACTGCTGAATTGTTGATTTATGAAAGTACCTCACCTGAGGGTATTTGTTTGGCTTTACCACGTTATACCCTTGAATGCAGGCGAAAGGCTTTGGGCTTCCCAAATAGTGTGTAAAGCAAAGACAAAAACAGATTTTCCACCTGCTAAAAAGTGTGATGAATTGGCTGCGCCACGTATTTTGCATCCGATAGTTGGTACAAATTACGTCATAGTTTCACAATCCGTTCCAGGAGCACGCATTAAGATTTATGACGGAGCAGGTGCAGAAATCGGCGATGGGAGTGGTACAGTCATTGTTTTGAGGCGAGCCATCACTAATACCGATACGTTGACTGTTGTGCAACAGGTTGGCGAGTGTACCAGCAAAAATGGCTATCGGGTGAGTGTTCGTAGCGAAAATTCAAAACTTGATAAATAGAAAGACCCCTCAGTAATTTTAGGAAAACTATTTTGTTTATCCCCATAATTCAAATTTACTTTTAACATTATAAATTTTTTATCATGCCAAATGTAAGCTCAAAAGGCGATGACAATGCCTACGAACTGCTCAAATCATTGATTGAACAGTCAAGTTTTCAAAACAAATTACTCGCCGCTATTTTGGAACGGCTTGAAGTATCTGTTTGCAATCTTGAAAAAATTTCTAAGCACACATGCTTAACTTTAAACGAAGTGCATGAGCAAACAGCACTTCAAAAATCAATCAAAGAAGGGTTGGATTATGTCACCCTGTTGCAAAAAGAACTCCATCCAAGCGAGGCACAGCACATCGAGCAATTAGAAAAAATGAAGCAAGAGTTGCTCAAATGCTGCCCTAAAGACGAAAAAGAGCCGCCTATTTGTCTTTATGACCCTTGCGACGATGATGGTCAATTCCGACCAAAATTCAGGGATTCATTTATCGGAATGGCTAAACCGCAAAAAGTTGAAGGCGCACCATTCAAACCTATTCCGATGGATGATGAGGAGGAAATGAATGAAACTCCTGCACCAAAAGTACAAATTGGACGATTTAAAGGGTTTATTATTCCTAGAGAAGGCAGTAAACCTAAAGAGATGGGTACAGCGGATGATGCACCCGACCCAGTAGTTTTTAACACCTATACCAATACGACAACATCGGCACCGATTAGTCGTAATGCAGCTGATATTAGTGGTGCAGACAGTGGAAGTCGGGAAAATCGAAGTGGTGTGGTGCTTTTGAGTGGTAATTTTTATGTAGATTATTCTCTTGATAACGGCAATACTTTTACAACACTTGACCCGACCACAGTTTTTCCAAACAATTTGGTAGGCGGTTTCTGTTGTGATCAGGTCATTCAGTATGTACCAAGTATTGACCGCTTTATTTGGCTTATGCAATACAGACAGGATGCCACAGGCGCGAATGCTTATCGTTTAGCATCAGCAAGTCCACAAGATATTATCAATAGCCGCTGTACTGCTTGGACTTATTGGGATTTGTCCTCAGCAACTTTTGGTATTGGAACAAATTGGATGGATTATCCAGATCTTTCAGTCGGCAACAATTCCCTTTATATCAGTTGTGATGTTGTTGGTAGAGGATTGTTTATTACACGTATTCCTCTTGGGGAAATTGGTAGCAGTAGCACCATTAATTTTAGATACACAAACTCGGCTGATGGCGGCAATGCTTATGGTGCACATATTTCTCAAAATACAGGAGATGAAGCATTTTGGGCAGGGCATATTGACAACGGCACAATGCAAATTTTCCGTTGGCATGAAAGTTCAACAAGTTATTCTTGGCGCAATCTCAATGTCAATAACTGGCCAACAGGAGCCATCACTTCTGCAAATCCCAATGGTATGGATTGGTTGCAAAAATTGAATGATTTTCCAGGAAAAGCGGTCATTGGCATCACCCGCCGCAACAACGAATTGTGGATGGCATGGACAGCCAGCAGTGGTGACGGTGGACATGGCGGTTTCAGATTCCCACATCCACACGTTCAAGTCGTTAAGATGGACATCAACAATTATCATGTCATTGAGCAAACGCAAATCTGGAATCCCGACCATGCTTTCGCATATCCATGTTTTGCAACAAATTCGCGCAACGAAGTTGGCGTTGTATTGGGCTGGGGTGGTGGTGGTACCTTCAATGGCAATACAGCAGTCGGTATCATGGGCGATTTTGTTGTCTGGTATAGAGATGGCAGTACATGGTCAACCAATCGTTGGGGTGATTACGTTACAGCCCGTCGGTCAGGCACAAACGACCAATTGTTCGGAGGATTTGGTTTCGTAACAACAGGAACTACCAATGCAAACTATGCTTTTGAGCCATTCTACGTCTTATTTGGTCGCCGTTCTGTAACAGGCGATATTATTGGTTGATTCCCTGTTGTTTCAAATCAAAAAATGTTATTCTTTAACTTTTAAAAAATGAATAATTATGTTAACATTGGTAAAAAATCTCAACCAGCGTGCGCTCATTGTAGAAGCACCATCATTCTTCATTTCGCTACTGATTGCTGAAAATGCCTTTAAGTTCCACAGCTTCACGCTTGAATGTTGTGCTTTTTTGACTCTTTGGACAGCATTGAGTGCCCTCATTCAACGATTTACAAATAAGGTTTTCAAAGAAATTTCTATTTCGTGTTGATAAACCACCCCTTCAGTATTTTTAACAAAAACAGCAACTATAAGGCTAACAAATACCCAAAAATAGCCTTATGGATTGCATTTTAAAAACCATTTCATCAAATGACGACGATACCCAATCTGCATGTGACGACAGTGGGCTCCGCCAAAGGCGCAGCCGATGTATTCGTTCAAAGCCGTAAAAACGCAACTCATACAGGTGTTTTTACAACCAAAATCTCGGTCTCTTACGACCCCTCAGTAATGGATTACCCTTTGTTGTCTGCACTGTCTATTCAAGCAGATTTCTTTGATGAAGGCAAAGTATCCGTTAAAGCCACCTCAATTGAATTGATGAATTCTGTGGGCAAATATTCGCCCACTATCTATTTGGTGGGTAGATGCACTGTCAAATTGTCGGAACAAGACATTCAGCCCAAAGGCTGCAAATATTGGTTGACCATCACCGACAATACTGTGGGGGGGCAAGAAACGCCTTCTGTTATCGGTTTTGCCATTATTGATAATATGGGCAAAAAAATACTGCATGGCGCTGGGCCCGTTAAGTCGGGTAATATTGCTGTTCAGTCCACATGAGCCACGTTTTCACAATTCTTGAGCATTTTGAGGTATCAGCCTAAAGTTTTTACTTGCACTGGTGAAAGACCAATTGGCACAGCACCAAGCTACGATTTTGTTCAATGGCATTGGCGAGCAAATACATGGCAATCTATGGCTCTGAATACAAACATTTGGCGTGGAAAACGGGTGCAATCCACCCTTGCGGAAGCCTTTACCAATAATGCGCCTTTATTGGCATCCTTGCAGATTACACTGCAAGTGCAAGACTATATTACGGCAAAACAATTGGATAAGGCGTTTGAATATCTGTTTCATCAATTGAATTTGTTGTAATTAAAATTATACCATTAATGTTTGAAAATGTGCTTAAGCTTCCTGTATTTGTATATCATTCTTACCATTAATAATTATCGAAACGCTAAGTTTTATACTAATCCCACTTCAATTTTATCATCAATTAGTTCCTTAATATTAAAACGTATCACATGCTCCAATTACCCTATAGCCAAAATTTTGACAAGTTTTCCAAGTTTTTCTTAGTCTTCATAGTGCTTTTTACTTTTTCCACGGTTTCAAAAGCTCAGCGTTACCTAGATTTAGATGGTAGCTTCATTTACGTTTGCATTGAAACTCAAAGCCCTGTTCCTAAAGAATTGGTTAGCTATGAAGCTGATGAGACAATTGAGGCAATCATCCATGATATCTTGGATAAGACGCATAAAAAACAGAATTTTGAAATTATCAATGCCGATTTACCTGCTATTGGAACTTTGATAGATAAAACGGGCAAAAAATATTTGCTTTATAATAGTGCCTATTTTAACGGTATTGACGATGCAACTCTTAGAACCAACCTTATTGCTCACGCTATTGGGCATTTGATTAATAGTCATAGGCATCAACTACCTTTTTCAGAGGATGAAGAGATGGACGCTGATGAGTATGCGGGCTATGCGTTGCGTTCTATCGGTGTACCGCCTACTGCTTTGATGAATTTGCTAAACGCCATTCAAAAGCGATTTCCCAATAATAAAATTAGCCCAAAAGAACATTTAGAGGCGATTCAACGTGGTTTTAATAAGGCAGATGCAGCTTTGAGGAATGCCGAACACGCTTCCTATTATGAAAACAATGTGAATGATATCCTAAAAAACTTTCCGCGTTTTCAGTTTCCTGTTCCCAAACAGTCAGCGGATTGCTCATTAAAGGATTGGTTTAAAGGCTATCAAAATTTGGAACAAGTGGATAATCGTTTGAGTAAAGCCCTTTTTGATGCAGGTTATCGGAGCAAACGTTATTTTCAAGTGCCAGGTGGTTTTGCAGTTGTGACACGGGTAGAGCAATATGACCAGAAAAGCTGCACGCCAAAATCTGAGCAAGTACGGTGGAATAGCAAAATCGTTCGAGAAGATTCTTTTTCCATTTCGAGTTATGTCAAATCGTTTTTGTTTCCTGAGGTGGGCTATTTCAGATTGTTTGTTTTTGTTGTTACCAATCAACCCATAACATCGAAAGGTGAGGCTATAAAACGGGAAACAGCAGAGGCTTGGCTGAATGATGGTGCAAATGGCTTGCCCGACTTGATTAAGCAAATGCCTTTTACCAGTTCTACGGATGTGTTTTCGTTGGTATACGAGTTTCGGGTACGCGATACGAATAAAGAGGCAATACTCATTCCAAGTTCTTGTCAAGGCTATACGCATTTGAACAATGCCCGCATTATTCAATGCTTGAACCAGCGTTAAAAGTAAAAACATACTGAGTGGGTAAAAGCGATATTTTTCTATAAAATTATACTGAATTAGGCACAAAACATTCAAAAAATGGATAAACCAGTTTGGGTTTTTTTAGCCGAAGCGCGGCAAAAATTACTGGGGGGGTGGTCTATCGTAGGTAGCTTACTCCTATTGATTTTGATTATTCAAACCGCAACTGGCAAGTTAGAAGGCGTAGAAACAACTGCTTGGTGTTGGTTTATCGGGCTGATTTTTCCCTGCTTTATCTTGCTGATTATCAGTGTTTGGCAAAATCTTCGTCCCAATAAAATTCTGCCCATGGGTGTTTATCGCACTTTAATGGCTTTAGCTTTGGGTTATTTAGGGCTTGTTTTTGTCTCTTACTTTCTATTTCAAGCTGCTATTGAGATGAATGATTTTGGCATTGACGTGTATTTGGTAAAAATATTGAAATTTCTGTTGCCGATTAACTTATTGTTAATCATTGGTTTATGGTTGGTTTTGTTTAAAAAAGAAAGCCTTTTCCAACCAACATCGCAAGCTATTTTACAATTAGCCCAACAGAAAGCTGCCGATGCTAAGGACAATAAGCAAACTTTGAAATTAGAATGTTTAGAACATATTGCAACTGGTGAAAACACATTTGCAATTGACAAAATGAAAATGTATTTTCAAAAACATCATGACTCCGATTTGAATGTACTTATTGTATTACAGAGTCAATTATCAAAGTTGAAAATGGATACCGAATTACAAGTTGTAGAATCAGAAGAAGCGCAAATTGCTTATAATAAAAGCATTTTAGGACTTGTCAATCTTGCCGATAGTCTTTCTAATTGAGTCGTTTTTAAATGTAAACACACCCCTCAGTATTTTGAACTTTTTTTATGACGTTGTACTCTATTTATCAACAAAAAAAATTAAATTTCATCATGCGTAATCACTTTTTAGTTATCACAATTGCCTTTTTGATGACCATTGTTTTACCTGCAATTGGTCAAAATGAAGGGAGTAAAATTGTTAAATCCATTCTGTCAAAAGTCTCAATGGATGGCAATATTCCGCCTATCGTTGAATCAACAGAGATTCCGAACGCCCAAGCCATTCAAAAAAATGGAACGACTTATCTGCTCTACAATCCCAATTTTATAAAACAACTAAACGCCAATTCTCAAGCCAAATGGGCAGCTTATAGCGTGTTTGCCCACGAGATTGGGCATTTGGTGTTGCCCACACGCCATAATTTTTCAGAAACGGATGCGCGTAAACGCAAAGAAAATGAGTTGGAAGCCGATATTTTTTCGGGTCGTGTTTTAGCCCGATTTGAAGCACCACGCGAGCAAGCGACGAGTGGGCTGAATGGCATTAATTGGAAACATATTCAGCCCGCATTTTACCCCGATTCAACCAAACGCGCCAATGCGATACTGAGGGGGTATGATGAGGAGAAGAAAAAAATGAGCGATGAAAGAAATAGTGAAAAAACGAAGATTAGCCTCAATTCAGAGCGAAAAAATATTTGGAACAAACTGAACACTCCGCCAAGTGCCGAAATTGATGATGAGAAAATCGTTGTCGAACTCAACACAGCTAATATTGGCGATTTTCCTTATTACAAAGTCTGTTTGATTTCCAATAATTCAAACGTTGTGCCACGCACTGTTGAGGGCCTTGGGGTTTTTACTAAAGATAAATTGCCTCAAAAAGTAGTTTGGTACTATCGCCGCGACAAGGTTTCAAAAGAAAATGCCTCTTTGCCGAACCTGCTTTCGGCTTATATCTACGACATAAACGCCTTGCCTCGACAACCCAATAATGCGGCTAAAGTTGTAGAATATACGATACTCGCAGGGGGCATTGGCTTGTTCATTACAGGGGGCATTAAGACAATTAAGTCTTTGAATATTTATGAACCTTATAATGACATTAGAAACCCCAACGACCCTTTTTACAAGACTGAATCGCGGACAAATTTGTACAAAAGGGCTAATGGAGAATGGCTCAATGCGCGTATTATGTTTGGCGGTGCGGCTCTTTTAGGTGGTACTTGGTATCTAATCCACTGTAGACATCAGAAAAGGAAAAATGCCAATAGCTTGCTCTGTCTGCCAGCTCAACCGAAACGATTTGAATGGTCGCCTTTAGTCGCTTCCGATGCTGCGGGGGCTTCAGTTGGTGTCCGTTGGCGCTTTTGAGTTTTGAGTGAAACAACTCAAAACTTAACCCCCCTCAGTATTTTCATTAAAATTTAATGCTAATTCGTTGCTTTAATCGGCAATATTAAAAAATAGACTCTATGAAATCAGCTTATTTTTTTATCAGCTTGCTGTTTGGTATTTGTTTTTTGGACAGTTGTGATTTGAAAGTCATCCCTGATGAGGTTGACGCCACTTTATCAAAGCGTCCAGTAGCAAGTTTTACAGTCAGCTTGTCATCAGACTTTGCACCCAGTCTTGTTACATTCACAAATACCTCAACGAATGCCAAGACCTATTCATGGGACTTAGGTGACGGCACGACTGATAAACGAACGAGTTTGTCAAAAACGTATCCAAACGCAGGTTCTTATAACGTCCGCTTGATAGTCAAAGACAGTCTGAACAATGCCGATACACTGGTCAAAATAGTAACCTTGCGCCAACATGGGTTTGATACCCTTGACGGCAATTTTGGACCTATAAAAAAAGTGATTGCTTTATCAAATGGTGAGTTTGTGATGGCAGGAACAACTTATTTGACAAACCCTACAAGGTCAGAAGCCTATATTATGAAAAGAGATGGGTTCGGTCGTATTATATCCAGTTTTACACAAAAATTTACCATTTTAAATAGTACAAGTAATGAAGTAAATGACCTTATCCTACTTTCTGATGGTAGTTTTGGTATTTGCGGCACTACCTTGAGTGGTACTAATACAGATGCTTTTTTTATAAAAATCAAAGTCGATGGAACCGTCTATTCAGCGAAATTTGGTAATGCAGCGCGTGACGACGCAGCCCAATGCATGGTTGAGGCCGCTGATGGGTATGTCATTTTTGGTGGCTATACGACAACTGTAGCTACTGGAAAAGATGCTTGGATTACTAAAAGAAACCCCAATGCTATTACAGATTTACGATTTGACTCAACCTACACAGCCATTAATAGTGAACAGTTAAATGATTTGATTATAGCCACTGATGGTAGCCTTATGGCAGTTGTTAATTCGGTTCCTAATACAGGATCTGTTCAAACCTTTATGCTTAAAACCAATGCTATTGGATTGACTTCGGGTGGTTATCCAAAACCAATTGGTCAAACGAATGACTATAACTACGGCAAGAGTCTTGAAATCATATCTGCAAATAGGTTGGTTATCAGTGGAAAGATTAATCCCGCAGGCGCGCAACGCAAAGGCTGGATAATGGTAACTGATGCAAATGGGGTTGTGACTAATGGATTTCCTCCAAATTTTGGCACAGATGCGGAACTTTTTGACGCACAAGAATTTACTGCAAATGGTAGTAATGGTTGGGTTAGTGTGGGTCTTAAGGGTAATAGCGCATGGTTTTTAAAACTATCTCAATTAGGCACTATACTCGCCGATGTGACCTTTGGCACTGTTAATACTAATGTTTTTTATGCTATTCGTCCTTTAAGCGATGGTGGTTTTATTGTGGTCGGTGGTAAAGCTGGCGTAGCGTATATGGTGAGGACGGACTCAGATGGTAAAGTTCAATAAAGGTTTCCTGTATTATCAAATTGGCATTTATCAAAAAATACCTCGATTTTAGTGAGGGGTATCAAACATTTTTCAAAATTCATTAAAATCACAAACATGAAACATCTCAAAATTATCTTTTCTATCTGCTTGTTCATCAGTTTAGAACCGCTTAAAAGCGCAGCTCAAACAGAAGATATAACAGACAATGGAGGTGCCCAAGGGTTAGGTCTTTGGGTACAACATATCAATGTTCTTCAACCTACCATTGCCGAGGGTCAATTAGAAATTAACCTAAGTGGTGTTGTCCCAAGTGATACGCGGGAATGGCGTGTCTGCGCTCAATTAGGCACTTCAAGTTGTTCACCATCAGGTTCAGCATTAGTTGCTGGTAATAAAACAGATTTAGTCGCTGGCAGATTAATCGCTACACTAACTGGAAACAATAAATTGGTTATTACAGGCGACCCTGTAAGCGCACCTACTACAGAAACCTATACCGTCAATTTACAGATAAGGATTGGTTCAAATATAGGCGACCCTACTATTACGCGGGAGTATCGGGTCATTGTGCGAAAGCCTGTGCAAATGGTTTTTGCATTAGACCGTTCAGGCAGTATGGAATGTGCCGAAGGTCGCTATGATTGGGATGCCTGTTTAAGTACTGGATTAGCCAATAGTCGTTGGCAGAAACTAAAAGATGCGATGCAGAACTTTGCTGCTAAGATGCAAACACCATCCACTGCTGTAACACCCGCAAATGGCTATTTCATTTTGCCAAGTGATCAATTTAAGATGCTGTTTTTTTCAGGGCAAGAAAGCAGTCTGTTTCCTACGTCTTTTGAAAATATCAGTAATTTCAACAACAATCTACTTTCAAATATGAGTGCCAGACAAAATATCGCTAACCCAATCCTTCAGCGAGATGGGACGAGCTACGGGGCAGCCATTCGAAATGCCATGATGAGCCAGTTTACAGGGGCTGATGTAAAAAAAACATTAGTGTTATTAACTGATGGAGAAGAAAACCGAGACCCATTTGTCAGTGGTCGCCAAATGGCAAATCCCGACTTTAATATGAATGATAACCCGTATAATAAAATCCAAGTTTTTACAATTGGTGTAGGACTTTCTGCAGCTCCTGCTGCAACGAATGACTTATCAACAATGGTTAATGCGCCCAATTCAGTCAATTCTGGTACGACACACTTTACAATACCTGGAGGCAACTTAATAACTGAATTTGCGAACAACGCTTTCAACAGTATTTTTCAAAACAGCAGTCCACAACTCGTCAGTTTTGACGATAAAACGGTCGGTAGTGGCAATGAATCCAGCACTTTCCTCATCAATAAAGATGTCAGTCAGATTTTTTTGGATGCTGTTTTTGACAGACCAGTAGTGGGTAATTACACTTTTAAAATTGAAAGAAACGGTGTAGAGGTGACCTCAAAAGGTCGTCCGACTAGCGGTAGTTTTTTTGCAAGTTTTGTTTTCAATATCCAAAGCGGCGATTCTACCATCAGCAGTGAAGGCAAGTGGACAATTACAGCGATACCACGACCACAAAGTACCCTTCAAGTAGGTGCATTGCTTCGGCTCTCAGCTACAGCTGATGAACATACGCTCAAATTCAAATGCGATGCAGGTCAAAAATATTTTGAAGCTTGTGATTTTATCACCCCCTCAGTAAAACTGTCTGAAGCAGGACAAGCCATCACTAACGCCACTGTCAAAGCTACTATCTATGAACCTGGAGCCGACATTGCTGACCTTTTAGCGCGAACACCTGCGCCCAATATTCCACCCGCCAGTTCTAAAGCAGATGCAGGTTCCTGTGCTTTGCAGAAATATGCCGCTTTAAAACAAAGTAACCCCTCAGTAATTGCGGCTTATGAAAACTACCAGCCAACTACCATTAACTTAACCCATATTGGCAACGGCGTTTACACAGCCAATGGTTATAAAGCGAAAGTGACGGGAGTTTATAAAATAGTGTATAAAGCCGACGCTGTTTCTTCAACTTTAGGAGTCATACAGCGAGCAGAAGAACAGACTATAAATGTTCGTTTTCCCTCGCTGACTTATGAAGTGCGTAATGCTAAGGCAAGCAGCATTAGTGGCGAAAACAACAGTATTTACTCTAATACGCTTATCGTGCAACCGAGCTATAAAGACTGTAACGGCGTAAAACGCTATGTGGGACCTGGTTGGGAAAATAGCTTTACCGTAACAGGCGGGCAAATAAACTCGAATAGCGTCCGTGTCCGTGACGAATGTGATAATGGCAAGTACACTATTTATTTTCCTTCAACTAAGCGCAACCCGATTGTCAATATCAAACTGGTAGATGAGCCTGTTTACAGTGGCTTTGTTCGGGATTTTGATAAACCTTATTCCCCCCACAAATGGGAGTTGAAGCTGCTTTTGGGCGTAACACGCCCTCAAAATCGTTTGAGTACGCTGTATGATGCGGATTTGTTTGGCAAAATTGGACTCGACAGACGTTTCAATTATCGTTTGTTGGCGGGCGTTGAGGCAGATTATTTTAGGTTTAAAAGCAATTACACAATTATTGGTGCTACGGCAGGTGGTGATTTTGTCGCTTATTCCTCGAACTCTGGAAGCATACCCATTCAAGTTGCAGTAGGTGCAGGTGGTGGTATTTTCAAAGCTAAGAATCTGAATGTCGAATTGGGCGGTACTTTACGAACAACATTGGGACTTGAAATAAATTCACGTTTGCACGGTTTGGTCGAAATCGCGTATTATAAATTAATATCTTCTGGTTTTGATTTTGGTACGATGGGTATTGGTTTGCGTTATAAAATTTAAAATTTCTTAACAGTAAAAGAACTTATTGATGCACGTTCAACATTACAAACGAAAGGGCGTAACTGGGATTTGTAGAAAGTGATATTATCTTTTAATATTCAAGTTAATTACAAGGTTATTAGCTTTGAATTCAAGTAAAATGCTTAAAAATTCGCTTATTTTTAAGCGTTTTATATGCGATTTTTATATTGCAATTAAATTTTAACTTAATTTTCTACAAATCCCAGTTATGCCCCAAACGAAATATTCATTTAATTAATTTATCAAAAAATAGTACTGGAAAAAAAGAATATGCCTACAACCTCAAAAAAACATAGTCTACGGCATTATCAACGCCAACAGCAATGTCCTGACGTTATTATCTATAATCGAGCTTGATTTTAAATCGGGCAGCATCCTTCTTATTGGGTTTGGACAAAAAAATTACAAAGCATGGAACAAGTTTTTATGCAAGAGTTCAACAAATGCATGGCCGTTTTGCAAGACTAGCAAGGCGACTGGGCGCAACGCATTGATGCTTTTATGGCGGAACATGGCGACCATTTTGCGGAATTGAGAGCGTGGCGAACAACCTGAAATTGCACATAGGAGAACTAACGATTGAAGATTTTCAAGACATTCATAAGTTTTTTACCTTCTTGGGTGTCAAATAGGTCTATACCGACGAAGAACGAGCGGAACAACGCTTTGCTCGTTCGGCTTTCAATCAGTATCAAGCTTTTATCGAGGAACATCGAGAGCTTTCTAAGCAGCGGACTGAGACGTTTCTCAATTTTCAGAAGAATATGGTGGGGGTTCTATCGACATTGATAGAGCCTTTGGATGACCTTATTCAGATGGAAAACAGTCTGTCTGAAGATGACGAATTATGGACAGAAATACGCGAACTCAAGGAAAACCGACACGCCTTCAACGCCGAAACGGAACAAGACATTGCAAGCATTCAAGAAGACATCGCGCTGAATGAACTGAAATTGAAGACGCTGCAAAAAGAAACAATGAATTGAAACACCCCTCAGTATTTTGAGGTGTGGCATGATGTCAGAAAAAAAATAAATAAAAATAAAAAATAATTTCCCCCAAAATGAAACCTTCCGCACAAGGCACGTAAAATGTAGAAATAATCAAATTTATTTCTTCACATAATAAAAAAAAACGCCATGGCGGTAAAAAATTATGCAGCAAAAGAAGGAGCTTTGCTCAAAAAAGCGGATGCGGTCTTAGAGTTAACTCAGACCCACAGCAGTACATTGAATCATGTACCTGCTTTTTACGATAAAATACAACTGTTGCGCGAAAAACGCAGTCTGGCTACGGTGCAGTCGGTGGTGAAGCACCAAGCCACAAAAAATCGCCAAGCGGTGACGGGCGACACGACGGCAACAAAAGAGGCTTTGGCGGTTTTCTTCGGTGAGGCATCGGGGCATTTTAAGGAATATGCCAAAGAAGAAAATGACCACAATTTGTCTAATGTGCTGAAAGACTTGACCCTATCGGCTTTGAAAAAGAAAAAACCGTTGGATTTGGTCATTGTCCTTCAATCTTTTATCGAAACGGCCAAAACATTGAAAGCAGATAGATTGTTGTACCACGGTCTGGCAGCCGATTGGGTTGCTGCTTTTGAAACAAAAGTGACCGATTATGACAGTATGATTCCGAAAAAGGAATCATCAAAAAGCAATAAACCCGCCGAAACGTCGAATTTTAAATCCATCATCGGCGACATAAAAGATATTTTAACGTCTCTCGCCAACTTGATCAGCGGTTATAAAACCGTCAATCCTGAATTTCAAGCCAGCATTGCGCTTTTATTGATAAGTGTCAGAAAAAAGCGTAAAAGCACAAATAAAACGGCAAAAACGAATCAACTTTTAATCGCTAATCGTGAACCAAAGCCCAAAAGCAAGAGAAAATCCGCAAAATCAAAGAAAGAAGAAACGACCACCCATGACTCGCCAGAGATGAATACTTTGGACTCATTGGTGACAAGTGCATAAATCATATTAAATTGTTTATAGTGATGGGTGTTCGAAAGGGTAAAACTTTTGAACACTTTTTTTTAATTATCAAAGAAGAAATCCGTCAGTATTATTCATCTTAAAACAAAAAAAAACATAAAGCATGGAAGACATTGCACGTATTCAAGAAGACATTGCGCTCAATGAACTGAAATTGAAGATGCTGCAAAAAATAACGATGAATTGAAAGGCCCCTCAGTATTTTGTGTAAAAAATGATGATTTTACTTTTAAATTTGCCCTGTTCTTTCACCCATAAAATTAAAAATCGTCATAAGAATGAAAAAGAAGTCAATTGTTCAAAAAATCTTTGCTGCTAATCAAGTTCTGTTAAAAGATTGGTTGGCGATGAAACCTTATGATGCGCCCGTACACAATTACGATGTTTTTTATTTGAAACAATGCCAAACGGTTTATGGCTACTTTATAGATAATGGTTTTTTGTTACAAAAATGGGAGTTGTCACGTCCACAAATCAAAGAATTGTCTTGCCAAATTGTCTCTTATTTTGAAGATTATATTGTCGAAATTGGCATTTGGCGCACGTTTATCGAAACCAATAAGGAATTATATGGCTATTGTTTGCCGTTTTATGATTTGTCAGAATACGACGAAACGTATATCAATGTCGAGGATATTGCCTTTTTGATATGGCACTACGTAACAAAATACAGCGAGGAAGAATACATTATCAACCCCGACCATGATGTTGTTATGGAACTGTCAGAGCAAATTTTCGACCTGTTTGAAAATGTGATGGAAGAATCACCTGCGGTTAATGTATATGAGCATATTTTTGCCATAAAAGAAGATGAAAACTACTTTGCTTTTAAAACTAAAATGAAATGGTTTTCGACAGAATCCTATCTATTAGGCGTGGATTTGGGCAAAAGATATCAAGCCCTTCAAGACGAATTGATAGAAGAAGTTAAAAGGGCAGAAATGAAAGCCGAGCATTTCAATATTATTTTGTACAGCCTTATTGAAAGTTTTTTATACCAAAAACGCTCTTCTTTTTCTGCTTTAAATGCCCCTGAATGGTTTGCTAAAATTGCTAAATGCTCGGATACGCGCCGTCAAGAGATTGTAGATTTGACGTATTGGATTGAAGGAAAGTTTTTAATAAAAGAAAGACAAGACAAAAAAAACCATGCGTGATAGTACAAATGAAATGTACAAAGCGTTTATGGCGTTTTTTAATTCGCCCTTAGCAATGTTTGATACGCCTGCTCAATTGGAAAAAGTGAATATGGATTATTTGGATTATTATAGAAACCTAATGATAGCAAAGAATGAAGGGGTCACAAAAGGGTCCGTTAAAGAGGATATTCAAAAATTTAAAGAGAAATATGGAAAAGAAGATGCCAGTATTGAAATGCAACTAAAAAAAGATGGTTATAAGCGCAGCGTTGGCTTGTTTTTCATAGAAAATGTGGGCACTTATATCTTTGAAGGCATTAAAGAAACGATACATGACTTAAAAGCTCATTCATTGAAGGGACAAGAAAGTGCCGATTTATTTGTGTCTTTTGTAAATGGTTACATTCCCTCATATGGAACTAAGCAAATCAGACAAACGCATCGCCCGCAAAATCATCGAAAAGGGCTTGATGAACGAATTTGCCAAAGGGTTAGACAAAGCCGATAAAATTCTGAACGATTGGAAACAGGGCAAAGGCGATGCACGAGAATCGTATCATGCGCTTTATAAGCACATCAGTGGCTTTGATAAAGGCATAGCAAGGCGTTATGACGGGATGAGTAACTTCGATTTGGTTTTTGTCGTGGTTCAACAATTGAATGAGAACTTAATTGATAAGCAAGATTTAGAGGCATTTTCCACAGAAGGGCAAGCCTTTATTCAAGGGATATTGAGTTTGCGAGATTTGTAAAAAGTAAAATCAATCAATTTCTCCTTCTTTTGCATCCAACAAATCATCCATTTTCTTTGTCAAAGGAAATGGCTCATGCGTCACTGTCCAACCATCTTTTTCTAATGCACCTTTGAAGCTGTTTATCAATCCTGTATATTCATCAAATCGCTCTTGCAGAACTTCTTTATCTGAGGTTTCCCAATAATTGCCTTCATCTGACACGTTCATTTCAGCAAAATACTTTTTTTCTAAATATTTAAACAGCTTGATAATAGCGATATGCGTATCGGGTCCACCTCTTTGGGTTTTGGTGTGCATCATATACACCAATTTCGGAAAGCCTTTGAAAATAGGCTCACTATCTATTACTTGAAACTTTTTAGCTCCCATTAAATGCAGATATGACGATGTCCAACCAGAGGACAGAAAAGTAAAAATAACCGATTCGCAATGGGGCGGATGAAACATTATGCCTCGTAAATGGATGTTTTTATTGTTGTCAAGGGGTGGTGTAAAGGTTACGTCCTCTTTCATTTTTACAATTTCATCCACTGTGTCATATTCCCAACCGATTGATTGACAGATATCTGACAATTCTTCTACCAATTGAGGGAGTATGTCCAAACTTTTTAAGCGTGCAGAATAATGAATAGTTAAGCCCATTTTGACGTTTTTAAATTGAATTTTTATTCAAAACTATAACGATTATAGAAATAATCATACGTTTGGGTTTAAAAATGAGCAAAAGAGATTGATTCTGAATGACAAAAGCGACATTCAAACAAAATATGAAGGGCAAACTAAATTTATCATTAAATCCCCATTGATAAATATATATTTCTAATTTTACATTTCTGTTGCATTATACCAACTACAGTATTCACTTTTTCATCACTCTAATCACTTTACGAAAGGATGGCTAAACTATTTAAATCTTCTAAACGCTGGCTATTAGCGTTAAGTCTCTTATGTGCGGGTCACTTCATTCAAGCCCAATCATGGCTGACATTGCGCGACCAAGGCGCAAACTTCTATGACATAAAAGCGGCATTTAACCGCCAATATGGGAATAGAGTAAAAGAAATGAACCGCGAATTGCGCAAAGAAGTCTCCCGAAATGGTATCAAAAGCGACAAATTCGAACGCCAAATGGAAGGCATGGTGCAATATATGCGCTGGGCGGACTTCATTGAACCCCGTGTAAAAGAATCAAACGGCGATATGTCGGCGATGGGTACGGGCATGGTTCAAGCATTAACCGAGCAAAAACGACGCATGGTGACGACACGAGCGGGTGCAAGTTGGTCGAACATCGGCCCTCAAAACACACCAACGGATGGCGGCAATGGTCGTATCAATGCCGTCCGTCCACACCCCTCAGTAGCGGGCACTTTGTTTGCTTGTGCGCCTGCAGGTGGTTTATGGAAATCAACCGATAATGGTGGAAATTGGTTACCTATCAGCGATGATATTGCTGTTTTGGGGGCAACAGATGTGGCTTTTGACCCCTCAAATCCCAATACCATGTACCTTGCAACAGGGGACGGTGAAGCAGGGGATGCCTATACTACGGGTATTTATAAGTCAACAAACGGTGGTGGTTCGTGGGCAGCCACGAATTTGGTTTTTACACTTGACACCAAGAAAACCATATCTAAAATATTGATTAACCCTACTGATGGGAGTATTCTTGTCGGTGGTGGTATAGGTATTTATCGCTCAACAAATGGCGGTGCTTCATGGACACAGGTTTCTACATCGTCTGTCCGTGACCTTGAATTTAAGCCAGGTGCACCCACAACGGTTTATGCTGGTGGTTATGGTTCAACCCCTTTTATGCGCTCAACAGATGGTGGTGTTACTTGGGCGGCAGCAGGAACAGGCATCCCAACAACCAATTGGCAAAGGGTGGCTTTGGCTGTTACGTCTTTGGATGACACTTATGTCTATGCTTTGGTGTCAAACAGCACCAACGATGGTTTCAGAGGTTTGTACTTATCAACCGACGGCGGCACTACGTTCACTTCAAAAGCCACAACGCCGAATATACTCGGTTGGGAAGCCGCAGGCAGTGACACAGGCGGGCAAGGTTGGTACGACTTGAGCCTCGTGGTGGACCCCTCAGTAAAAACGACTATTTATGCAGGCGGTGTCAATATCTGGAAGTCCACGACATCCGGTACATCTTGGTCGTGTGTGGCGCATTGGTCAGGTACGGGCGCACCTTATGCACATGCCGATATTCACGACTTGATATTCATTGGCTCAACACTTTATGCGGGCAATGATGGCGGTGTTTTTACATCAGCAAACAGTGGCTTGACTTGGACAGATAAAAGCAGTAACTTGTCTATTGCTCAAATTTATGGTATTGGTATTTCTCAAAGCAACGCCAACCTCATTATTTCTGGACATCAAGACAATGGGACGAATTTAACGGCAAACCTTTCAACTTGGTCAGAAGTCAACGGTGGTGACGGCATGTTGTGCTTTATTGACCGTACCAATGACAGTCGTATGTTTTCTTCTATTTACAATGGCGATTTGTATCGGTCAACAAATGGGGGGACATCCTTTTCAAGTATCTATACCGTCACAGGTGGCGGTTGGGTTACACCTTGGTTGCAAGACCCCGTGACAGCGACGACACTCTATGCAGGTGGTACAAACGTGGTTCGGAGTACAAACACTGGTACGGCGTGGTCAACCATCAGTTCTTTTTCGATTGGTACAATTGTCTCAATTGATATCGCAACTTCGAATAACCAGAATATCCTTGCGGCAAGTGGAACGACCTTGATGAAAACCACTAATGGCGGTACCGCTTGGACGAATATTACGACAGGTTTACCTTCAAGTGCTATTCTATCCGTCTATTACGACCCTGCCGATGCCAACAAAATTTATGTGGCGACGGCAAGTTATACAGGTCAATCCGTTTATTATTCATCAAATGGTGGCACTTCTTGGACAAACTTTTCGACAGGTTTGCCCAATGTCCCTGCCAACTGTTTTGTCATTCAAAAGAACAACGGTGATTTGTATTGCGGTACCGACATCGGTGTTTATTTGCGGTCAGCGGGTTCTTCGACATGGGTGCCTTTTACATCGGGTATGCCAGGCATTTCTGTTAGAGATTTAGACATTCATGCGGCATCGGCTAAATTGCGTGCGGCAACTTTTGCGCGCGGCATCTGGGAAACAGCCGTTAATTCGAACAATAATGCCCCCTCAGTATCTATCACGCTGCCAGCCAATAATGCTGTTTATAGCCTTGGTTCTAACGTCATTATCAACGCAACGGCATCAGACCCAGACGGAACAGTTTCAAAAGTAGAATTCTATCAAGGTACCACCTTATTAGGCACTTCGACAACGACACCTTATACCTACACTTGGGTAAGCCCTGCATTGGGCAACTACGCTTTAACGGCTAAGGCTTATGATGATTTGAATGCGGTTGGTACATCAACTGTTGTAAATATCACCGTTGCCATTGGACTCGATGCGGGTATTTCAGGTATTACCACCCCAAATGGTACTATTACAACAGCAAGTACGACCCCCTCAGTAATTTTGAAGAATTTTGGGGCTACGACATTGACTGGCACAACCATTTCCTATAAAGTGGATAATAATGCATTCGCTGATTTTGTTTGGACAGGCAGCATTGCCTCAGGTGCAACAGCAACCGTTGCCTTACCTGCTGTCACGGGTTATGCACTGGGTGCACATACTTTTACGGCACAAACAGGCTTGGTTAATGGCAATGCAGATGGTAATACAGCAAATGACGCTTTCACGGCCAATTTCACTTACAGCCTTCCGCCTGCTTGTACCAACGCCGTGACATCGCCATACAGTCAGAACTTCAATGCTTCGACAACCATACCAACGGGTTGGGTCAACACTTCTTCTTGGTTAATTGCGTCCAATCATGGCAACAGCACAGGTAATGGTATTTATAAACGCCTTTTGACAAGTACGTCAACGGCACAGTTCTCTGTCATTCCCATCGGTCCTATCGGCGCAAACGATGTTTTGACCTTTGATTATCGCTTGTTGAACTATGCCACAACGGCTAATTATCCTACCAATACAACCGCAACACCGCTTGGTTTTGGCAATATCATCGTCCAAATATCAACAGATTGTGGTTCGACATTTAATAATGTTTTGACAATTAACGATGCAAACCATACCGTTTCAAAGAATTGGGTAACCAGAACGATACCCCTCAGTACCTATGCCACGCAAACCGTCGTTGTGCGCATCGTTGCTAACTGGACAACAGGCGACTGGTATGCAGACTTCGACAACTTCAATGTAAAAGCAGTGACTTCTGCGCCCACTTGTTCCACTTTGACCACGCCTGCCAATAACGCAACGGGTCAATGTCCAACGGGTCTTGTTCTGCAATGGGCAGCTGCAACCGATGCCGATTCTTATGACCTTTACACTAATTTGCCAGGCGTTTCATCGCCCATCAATGTTTTTGGTACGTCTTATACGGTGGCAGGTACATTACCTTTTAATACCAATTACACTTGGCAAGTCGTCCCTAAAAACAGTCTTGGCAGCGCAACAGGTTGCTCTACTTGGAATTTTACGACCAATACAGAGCTTTGCTATTGCGTTCCGACTTATGTTGACGGTTGCTCAAATGGTGTGGATGTCATCACTCGTTTGCAATTGGGTAATTTGGACAATAATACGGGAACAGAATGTGGTGCTGGTAATTATAATTTCTACAACACAGTTACTGTGCCTATCTTAGCACAAAGTGTAGCTCAATCTATGACAATTACCTTCGGTAATGATGCAACGCAATTTGCAGGTGCATGGATTGACTACAACCAAAACGGTATTTTCGAAACATCCGAATACCTCGGCGGCAATACGACAACAGCAGGGGCAAATGGCGTTTATATCCTCAACTTCACCGTTCCTACTGGTGCAACATTGGGTGAAACACGCCTTAGGGTGCGTGGGGGCGAAGATTTAGCCTTAACATCAGCACAATCTTGCGGTGCATCCTCAGATACATATGGGCAGACTGAAGACTATCGCGTCAATATCGTAGCAAGTTCTGTTTGTAGCGGCATATTGGCTAATATAACAGTTGCTTCAGTTTCAAGCCTTTGTGCTGGCGAAAAGGTGACTTTGTCTTTACAAAACAATTATACTAATACAGGCATTACTTACCAATGGCAATCGTCGCCTGATGGCAATACTTGGTCAAATATTACTGGGCAAACGAATGCTTCAACGACACAGACCGTCTCTGCTGCCACAAGTTTCAGATGTGCACTTATCTGCTCGGGTGGCACACCGTCTTATTCTACGACGGTACAATTGACGATGAAAGGAGCTGTTGAATGTAATTGCAAGCCCACAGCAGTCTGTTCTACATCTTTTATTGATGCCGTTTCTATTACGAATACAACCTTGAATAATGCAGGAACGGGTTGTTCAAATTCAACGGGTTCGCCAACATCTTACATCCAATATCCTGTTGCTACGGCTACGGCTATCTTAAATAAAGAAACCGCCTACTCTTTAAAAGTGACGACCAGCACCGCCCAAATCGTTTCTGTTTGGATTGACTACAATCAAAATGGCACTTTTGAGACTACAGAATGGACGCAAGTCTCAACCGCAACAACAGCAAATGTCGCTGCTACTGTTGCCCTGACCATTCCTTCAACGGCTTTGACAGGTTTGACGGCGATGCGTATTCGTAGCCGTTCTTCAGGCAGTGCAAATGGATCTTCTAATGCGTGTACAACCTTCACAAGTGGTGAAACGGAAGACTATTGGGTGACAATAGCCTCCGTGATTATTCCTGTCGAAATGAAATTCGTCATGGCATATGCCAAAGGCGAAACCAATAAAATAGATTGGGTGACTGCTTCTGAAAATGCTGTAAAAGGCTTTATTGTTGAACGTTCAATTGACACCAAACAATGGACTAAAATAGAGATAGCCGAACCCAAAGGCGGTGCCAAAGAAGTCTATTACTCGATAGCAGACAATCAACCACAGCCTATAAGTTACTATCGTGTCCGTACAGTGAATTTAGATGGCAGCGAAGAAGTGTCTAAAATTGTCTCTGTCAAACGATACGATACTAAGAAATTAGCTTTGTTGAGCGTCGTTCCAGTGCCGACTACTGAGGGGGTGACAATTAGTTTCGCTGTCAGCAAAGATGCTTCGGTGACATTAACACTGACCAATGTGGTGGGTCAAATCGTTAAAACCACAACCGTTAAAGCTACAGAAGGTACAAACCAGATTGAGGTCAATATGAACGATTTGCCAAACGGTACGTATCTCTTGAATGTCTCTGATGGCGACACTAAAGAGTTGAAACGGATAGTTAAGCAATAAGATTGATGCTAAATGTTGGGACTGAATCAAAAGGTGCTTTGTCTTTTTTTACATTTCCAAGTATCATTCTGCAAAAAGGCTTTTTATGTTCAGGGAGGTTTTAAACCTGTGCATACACGCTACCTTTTCGTACGATTATTAATATGCATTTTTAGTAAATTAAAGGCAGAAAGTCCCGTTTGGGACGATTTTACGGTAGACAACGATATATAAATCTATTTCCCAAGTTCCGTAGGAACAGATATTTCCAGTTTTCTACCGTAAATTCGTCCTTAACAGGACTTTTTAAGCCATTATTCGCATAATTTAGCTTTTGTTAGGTCAAACTACTGAGGGGGTCTATTTGTCGAATAACAAAAAATGTCAGCGAACGAAAATGATATAAATTTCTGTATCAGATTCTGCCAAATTCTGAACAAACATCCATAATTTGTGTTTTTATCAATAAAATAAAATTTATGACACTTGTCAATAATGATTTAATGTCGGCGATGACCACTCAAAAAGGTCAAAATCTTTCAGACTTATCGAGTGAAAAACCGATAATGCTTGTTTTTTTGCGCCATTTTGGTTGTCAATTTTGCCGTCAAGCGATGGATGAATTATCCCAAAAACGCAAAGAATTATCGGAAGCAGGTACAGAATTGGTTTTTGTTCACATGGCAGAAAATGAAGTCGCTGAAACGTATTTTAAGAAATTCAACTTAGTTGGTGTGGCACATGTCAGCGACCCTGAATGTCGTTATTATGCAGCTTTTGGCTTGGTAAAAGGCAGTTTTACGCAATTATTTGGTTTGCAAACATGGATTCGTGGCTTCTCTAATAAGGCTAATTACGGGAATGAAATGGGGAAACATTTAGGCGATAGTTTTCAGATGCCAGGTGCCTTTGTGTTGCATCAAGGTGAAGTTAAAGACCAGCATATTCATAAATTGGCTTCTGATATGCCCGATTATGAAAAATTGATGCGTTGTTGTGTCGTGCCCTCTTAAAATTTATAAAAGCCTTAATATACTGAGGGGGGACAATCATACGTAAAAAAAATTCGTGATGTTATGGCTATGTTTTGTTTGAAAGAACGTAATTTCGTGTTAAATTTTGAATTTCCCTTGAAATTCTTCTGTTTTTTATCAGTTATCTACTACTTTTAAACAAACGAGTACCTAAGTCAACTTCTCTTTTTTACTTATGAAAAAGGACTATCTAAGGATTATATTTTACAAAAAATTGTCAAAATATTCAGGTAATTTAGCTTTCATCAACGACACATTTGATGAATTGATTCGCCATTATTCATCTGACAATCGGCAATATCATGGATTGACACATATCATAAAACTACTGCGCCTTTACGAGGAACACAAGTTCAATTTTCAAAATGACGACATTGTTTTTTTTGCTATTTGGTTTCATGATGCGATATACAATACTTGGCGAAATGATAATGAACAAAAAAGTGCTTTTTGGGCGAAATCTGTATTGAAAGAGACCACTTTGCCTGTTGAAAGTATTGAAAAAGTGGTTCGATATATTGAAGCGACAAAAACACACGAGTCAGAAAATGATATGGATTTAAACTTTTTCCTCGATTTTGATTTGTCTATTCTCGGTGCAGAAGAAGCCATTTATGATGTTTATGCTCGTCAAATACGAGAAGAATTCAGTTTGACACCTTCATTTATGTATAAAAAAGGTCGTCGTAAAATATTAACGGCTATGCTTGAACGACCGTATATTTACCATACTTCTATTTTTCAAAATACGATGGAAGCAAAAGCAAAAGAAAATATTCAACGTGAATTAAATAGATTGTAATTTTTTTAATAGTGAATATTCACCATTCACCATTCACCATTAAACACTATGCCCAACAAAGGATTTCGTTTTTCAGAATACATACCATTGCCCGAAGAAGGAACACCTTTCGAGCGATTATTCAAAATCTTACAAGAACTTTTGATGTTTACTTCTGGCGATGTGCAAGAGGCTTTGGCTTGGTTGACACAGCTGGATAAGGAATATAATTTGACGACATCAGAGTATGGCATCGGCGATTTTGTACAGGATTTGATTGATAAAGGCTTCTTAAAACCTGAAAATACTGAGGGGGGCGGTTTTCGCCTCACGGCGAAGATGGAAATGGGTTTGCGTCAAAAAGCATTGGAAGATATTTTTGGCAATATGAAAAAAGCGAAACGTGGGAATCACTCAACGGACTTTGGTGGACGTGGCGATGAATACACAAGCGATGTCAAACCCTACGAATTTGGCGACCCTTTGGAAAATTTAGCCATGACCAATACCATTCGCAATGCACAAATCAACCATGGTTTAGATGATTTTAAGTTGGCAAATGACGACCTCGAAATGTATGAGACCTTTAATCAAAGCCAAATGTCAACGGTCATGATGATTGATATTTCTCATTCGATGATTCTTTATGGCGAAGACCGCATCACACCTGCCAAACGAGTGGCGATGGCTTTGGCGGAATTGATTCAAACGCGTTATCCGAAAGATACTTTGGATATTGTAGTTTTTGGCGACGATGCTTGGCAAGTGGAAGTAAAAGATTTGCCTTATTTGGAAGTGGGCCCTTATCATACAAACACCGTTGCAGGTTTGGAATTGGCAATGGATTTATTAAAACGCCGACGCAATCCGAATAAACAAATTTTTATGATTACAGACGGCAAACCGACTTGCATCAAAAAAGGCAAACAATACTATAAAAACTCTTGGGGTTTAGATAGAAAAATCATTGCTCGAACGCTTGCTTTGGCTGCACAATGCCGCAAACTCAATATACCAATCACAACCTTTATGATTGCCCGTGATCCTTATTTGCAGAATTTTGTTGATGAATTTACAAAAGCCAATAACGGCAAAGCGTTTTATAGCAGTTTACAAGGTTTGGGTGAGTTTATTTTTCAGGATTACAAAAACAATAAGACAAAACGAACAAGGTAAGTTGATGTACGAATATAGATGTGCGAAACATAATTAGTTGACAATCAGATATTTGTATATTATTGTTAACCCTTAAATCAAGCTGTAACAGTTATTGTTTCGCCATTAAACTTAATCACAAAACCTGCTCTAACCTTATGCCGTTTACGGGTTTCCACTTCGCCATTTACTTCCACCTCACCGTTAGAAATAAACATATTGGCTTCGCCGCCTGAACTGACAACCGACATCAGCTTCATTAACCGATTCAGTTCAATAAATTCTTTTCCGTCCAATTTAAATTCTATCATTTGCGTAATTAATTGATTTACAGTTATTTAATTCCTAATTCCTAATTCCTAATTCCTAATTCCTAATTCCCTTTTTTGCGTTTGAAGTCCAAATCTTGAAAGTCAAAACTAAAATCAGTCAAAGGTGAAATCGCATTCATTTTAATGCCCTCAGCTTTGCCTTCACTGTCCAAAGTAAATACCAAAAACGCATCAGCGTCCATACTTCTATCGTCCCATTTGACCACAAAAGTATTGGCTTTATAGTACAACATATCCCCCCTCAGTCGTGGCGAGCGTTTTGAGTTGAAACGCATTTTGCTATTATCGTTAGAAATGACAATGTCGCCAAACCACGCATCGGTATAAGTCCCTGTAAATGAATCAATTGCGACGCAAGACTTAGCCGTTTTTTGTTGGTTTTCAATATTTGACCAAATTTCAGACATGATTTTCTTAGCTTCTGCATCGCCTTTCTGAACGCGGTCAACCATTTGTTGCACTCTATCCTGTCCTGTGACACCGAGATAACTGTCTTTTATCGTATTTGTAACCGCATTAAAAGCTGCCCCCGATTGTTGATTTGTCAGTACAATAATGCCTAATTTCATTTCAGGAATCAACGTTATTTGCGTCACAATACCCGCTAAACCACCTGTGTGTGAACATTGTTTCATCCCTTTTACGTCCGTTAATCCCCAACCTAAGCCGTAACTGGCAAAATGCGTATTGTAAGGACCACCGCCTCGTGTTTTGATGATGGTTTGTGGCGACCACATGTCGTCGTGCACCGCTTCGCTGAACAGTTGTTTGGACAAGCCATCGCCATATTTGCCATTGTTCATTTGCATAATGAGCCATTTCGACAAATCCGTAATATTGCTGTAAATACCTCCCGCTGCGTTTGCCGTTTCGCTCCAATCGGTCTTTATTACTTGTACTTTTCCATCAATAGGAGCGTGGGCATTGATGATGTTGGATTTGTCTTTTAATCTGTAAATTGATGCTGCACTGCGTGACATACTGAGGGGGTGCATGATGCGCTTTTCAATAAAATCCTCCCAACTCATGCCCGATGCTCGAGCGATGACTTCTCCCGCCACGATGTACAAATTGTTGTCATAATCGTACTTTGTTCTGAAACTTGATACGGGTTTGAGATAACGTAAGTTATGGATAATATCGGTTTTTGTAAAATTACTGGAGTCGGGCCACATCATCAAATCGCCTGTTCCAAGACCTAAGCCGCTTCTATGTGTCAATAAATCTGTTATTGTAAATTCCTCTGTAACATAAGGATTATACATTTTAAATTCAGGAATAATGTCTGTAACTTTAGTATCCCATTTCAATTTGCCTTCGTCAATCAATATGCCCAAAGCGGCAGATGTGAATGCTTTACTGTTTGAAGCAATCCCAACTAAGGTGTTTTCGTCCATTGTTTTTTTATTATCCAATGACCGAAGGCCGTAGCCTTTGGCAAATATCAATTTATCATCTTTAATAATACCTACTGAAATACCAGGCACGTCAAAGGCTTTCAAAACCTTTTCAACCAAGTTATCAATTTGTGCAGGTGTGATGACTTGTGCGCTGAGATAATTCAGCGAAAGACAAAAGAGAAGGAGTGTGAAAATTGTTAGTTTTTTCATTACAATTGTTTTATGATTGGCAAATAGTTTATTGATGAAAGCTAAAAATAGGCATTTTTACTGAGGGGGTATCATAGTTGATTTCAAAAAAAAATCAATCCTTGAATACAGGTTTTTCTTTCGTCATACTCGCTTTAAACGCTTCTATTAAGTCATTGGAATAAAACATAGCCGCATTCCAGTTTGCCATAAACTCCAAACTTTCGGCAACAGAATGGTCTCTTGCAAAAATAATATTTCGTTTAGTGCCTCGAATTGAAAGGGGCGATTTTGTAGCTATGGTTTCAGCTATGTTTGTGACTTCTGCCAACATTTGTTCTTTGGTATCAAAAATGCGATTGACCAAACCGCATTGAAGGGCTTCGTTTGCCAACATTTTTCTGCCTGTATAAGCCAATTCTCTTGTCAATCCATCAGAAATAAGTTTAGGCAACCTTTGCAATGTACCTAAATCCGCAACCATACCTAAGTCTATTTCTTTAATCACAAAGTAGGCATCTGTGGTGCAGTAACGCATATCGGTTGCACAAACGATATCCAAAGCGCCACCGATGCAACCGCCATGAATGGCTGACAGAATTGGTTTCGATATTTTTTCAGAAGTGGTCAAAATCTCTTGAAAATCAAGCAAAAAGCCTCTAAATTTCTCTCTTTTACGTCCTTCGCAATCGTCTTGCACAAGGTCATTTGTGGACATCAGCATATTCAAATCAATACCTGCGCTGAATATTTTATCACCATTGCCACTCAAAACGATGCAGCGCACGTCTCGTGTTTTGTCGCAAAACAATAAAGCTTCTTTCAGCTCCACCCAAGCGGCTTGATGTAAAGAATTGGCTTTATCGGGTCTGTTAATCGCTAAATGAGCGACTTGGTTGGTAATGGAAAGTGTGAAATGGTTTAAATTCATTTTTATAAATTTTGGGCAAAATAAGGAAAGGTTTTTATAAAAAGGGAATGATGAATAATAAATAATGAATGATGAATTTTTTAAGCATTGATTTACAATACTTTATAATTTAAGATGGTGTATTTTATTCATTTTATTAAACAAAAAAAAGGCTTTTAGATGTTATTTCCTTTTTCTTTTCAAAAAACAGGAAATTCTATCTAAAAACCTTTGCTAACGCTTTAATCAATAATTTTACTGAGGGGGTCTTTGTCTTTATTTTGAAGCGGATATTAACAGCTTTAAAACGCAGACAAAGAGTGGTTTTGTGTTATTTGTTTGGACATTTTATCTAATTAAACCTTACATCAAGCATATTCAGCGCCTTTGACGTGTTCAAACATCGTGACAGCATCGTCAAAAAATTGAACTTCGCCTGATTCAACATTGTACATACTGCACACGATGCCGATTTCGCCTGCAAGCAACATGTCCTTCAAAATCGGGCTGTTTTCCGTAATTTGGTCAGCCACAAGGCGGACATTTGTGGTGGCAACGGCATCTGTGAAGTCACCATCACTCAAATTCAAGTGAGCGCAAGTTTTTTTAGTCGCTGCAACGGCTGGTTGTACTTTGTTTAATAAATGAGTTAAATTACCCATTTCAACATTTGCCACGGCGCCTTTGATAGCACCGCATTTGGTGTGTCCCAAGACAACAATGATTTTAACACCTACGACTTTACAAGCAAATTCCATTGAACCGAGGATGTCCTGATTTAAAATATTGCCAGCAATACGAACGCTAAAAACATCGCCTAAGCCTTGGTCAAAAATCAATTCGGCAGAAGTACGGCTGTCAATGCAGCTCAAAATGACCGCAAACGGGTGCTGTCCTTCTTTGGTTTCGTTGACTTGTTGCAACAAATTGCGGTTTGCCCGAAGGTTGTTTATAAAGCGGTGGTTGCCGTCTTTTAAAATCTGTAACGCCGACTGAGGCGTGATTTGGTCTTGTAATTCTTTGTTTAATGTGCGCATACGACGATTTTTTAGTTTTTTTTGTTAGGAAAAGGAGAATTATTAAACAACAAAAATTGAAATTGGGGTCGGTTTGAACTTTCATAAAATTGGTGCAAAAAGCCTATTTCAAGACGCAAAGCGGGGTTTATGACGTAACCTAAACCACCGTATAAACGGTCTCTATCGAAAATTGGAGATTTTAAATTAGCAAATAATTCATTGTAAGCAGACAGATAAAAGGTTTTTGGCTGCATACTCGAATGATTTAATGGTATTTGAGCCGATAAAAAATAGCGCAATCTTAACTTAAAAACATCTTCAACAAAGCGTTGCTCGAAACGATAGCGGTGCGTCAAAAAAACACGACCGACTTGCTGCTTTGTCATAAGCTGTTGATATATGCGGTGTTCATTGACTACTTTTTTGTTGTTCGTACCTGCGATATAAGGTTCAGAACGAACAAAACCATAGCCTAAATGAACGGTGCTGCTGTTGTCTGAAAGCGTGTAACCGATGGCTGTACGCAATAATAATTGCTCTAAATCACCTGCAAAATTGTAATTACGGTATTGGATTTCATTCCAAAACGACCATTTATCGTTGATTTTTTGATTTCCAAAATACATAAACCAATTGCCAACATCTGTTTTTTGAGCAAATTGGACAGTGTGTAAACCAATGATAAATAAGAACGTGAAATAATATTTTAACATAATTAGGAAAATGATGAATTATAAATGATGAATGATGAATTTTGTAAAACATTGACATTTTATAGATTTACAAAACTTGTTTTTCACCATTTATTAAAATTTAAAATGGGGGCGAGATGAAAAAAAAACCTCACCCCTCTATTAAGATTGTAGTGAGAGTTACTTGCCAGCTAATTCTTTCAAAAGGTCTTTAGCAGTGCCTTTTACCTCTTTTTTGTTAAGATTGGCTTCTAATTCCTCAGAATGTACCTGTTCGGAATTGTGTACGCGATAAGAATCTTTGAAACCAGTCAAAACGAATGAGATATTGCGCTCAGGTGCATTGATTTTTTGAAATTCTTTTATCAATTCCAAGACATCGTAATCAATATAGATGGTTTTTGATGCATCAATGACAACTTTAGAGTTGTGTGGCAAATGGTCAAGTGTCAATTTAAGGCTCGCCTTATTGAGGAAAGAAACCTCTTGCGTCAACTCAATTTTAATCACATCGCCTTCGTGATGTTTGTCTTTGTGGAAGAAATAAGGTGCTTTCATATTACCCCTCAGTATCGCAAAGGTTGCAACGACCATACCGATGCCCACACCCGTCAAAAGGTCTGTGAAAACGATGGCGACAACAGTAACGATGAAGGGCATAAATTGATATTTTCCTGCTGCCCACATCTGTTTGAACAATGAAGGTTTTGCCAATTTATAACCGACCATTAAGAGTACAGCAGCCAATGCAGATAATGGTATCATATTGATGACCATCGGAATCAAAGCCGCACAGAAAAGGAGCAATATACCATGAACAATGGTAGAAGTTTTAGTTTGAGCATTAGCAGCCACATTCGCAGAACTGCGAACAATAACCGAAGTAACAGGTAAGCCACCGACTAAACCCGATGCCATATTGCCTACACCTTGTGCAAAAAGCTCGCGATTCGTATTCGTCACGCGGCGGTGTGGGTCAAGTTTATCAACCGCTTCGATACATAAAAGCGTCTCAATTGAAGCAACCGCTGCGATGGTAACCGCTGCGATGTACACCGCCTTGTTGCTCAATTGGCTGAAATCAGGAAAAGTAAACTGTCCTAAAAAAGAATTGACATCAGTAGCAACGGGTACATTCACCAAATCCGCTTGTGGAATGGTTAAACCTGAACCCGATGATATGAATATTTGATTTAAAATGACAGCAAGTACAACGGCAACCAATGCACCTGGAATCAATTTAAAACGACTCATAAAAGGGCGTTCCCACAATATCAATATGGCTAAACTGATGAGTGCAATCATCGTTGAACCCCAATGAATGTGTTGCGTCATTGTCAACCATATTTCTGAAAATGTATTTGCGCCATCGGTTTGTTGGAATGCCAAGTCCCCCTCAGTATCTTTATCGTAGCCGAATGCATGAGGGATTTGTTTCATGATGATAATGATACCAATTGCCGTCAACATGCCTTTGATAACATTTGATGGGAAATAATTGGCTATAAATCCAGCTTTGAGTGTGCCTAAAAGTATTTGAATGACACCCGCTAAAACAACGGCTAACAAAAAAGTTTCAAAACTGCCTAATGTTTGGATTTGTACCAACACAATCGCAGCAAGACCTGCAGCAGGACCACTGACGCTTAATTGTGAATTACTTAAAAAGCCAATGACAAGGCCACCTACAATACCCGCTATCAGACCACTATAAAGTGGCGCGCCACTTGCTAATGCAATACCCAAGCACAAAGGCATTGCGACTAAAAAAACGACAATACCCGCAGGGACGTCATATTTAAGGTTTTTTAAGATGTTTTCCATGAAAAATCCTGTTTTTAGTTTGAATATTGATTTTAGTTTTGCAACCCTGATAAAAGAAGAGCGATGGGTTGTTGGTCAAAGCTTTTAAGTGTGTTTTTTTTTAAAAAAATTGTGTCCTTTCTTATACGATTTTACCTAACCCAATTGAAAATTCTCTTTAATTTTTAACATTGTTATGATGTTCAAATCAAGTTTGATACCTTTACTTAATGCAAAAGTAATAAAACATTCAGTAATGATAGTAAAACTATCATTTAATTTAAAAAGTTCATTGTATCTTTGTTTTAACTAAAAAAAATTAAGGATTACTTTTGCCTTTGTTATTTTAAAAAAAAATGACTGAAATGATTGGAGGTTACTTGGTTTTTATTTTTAAGTAATTGATAACCAATATGTTAAATTTTAGTGTTTTAGTTCAAGTAGTTTTATCATTCATCCTGAAAAATCTTTAATAACTCTTTTATGGACTTGAAAATAAGTATCCGACTTAACGAAAAATTATTCTTGCGAGACCCTGAATCAAGCGACTTAGGACAACGCATCGTCAAATACGGCATCGAGATGATTCACAAACTCGGGTTTGAATCATTTACTTTCAAAAAATTAGGCGAAGAGATACACACAACAGAAGCGAGTATTTACCGCTATTTTGAAAACAAGCACCGTTTGTTGTTGTACATCATCACATGGTATTGGAGCTATCTGGAATATCAAGTTGTTTTTAATATCAACAATTTGACTGATGCCGACGAGAAAATTCGCCGTGTGATTGACTTATTGACCCACGAATTAGATGATTCTTTGGGTCAAATTGACTTTAACCACAAGGCTTTGTATGAAATCGTCATCAGCGAAAGCAGCAAAGCGTATTTATCTAAGGAAGTGGATAATAACAACTCAGACATGTTGTTTAAACCTTATAAGGATTTGTGTAATCGCATTGCTGTTTTATTTCAAGAGTTCAACTCAACTTATGCTTATCCACATTCTTTAGCGAGTACGATTATTGAAGCGGCTCATTTTCAGCATTTTTTTGCACGACATTTGCCGCGTTTGACAGATATAAACGGTCAACTGCCCGACCAAACCATTCAATCATTTTTAGAACACTTGGTTTTTGCAACATTATCACAAAAAGAACGGGTTTGATACACCTATTTTATATGGAAATGATGAATTATAAATGATGAATGATGAATTTGCAAAACGTTGATTTTCAATAGTTTTATAAAGCCAAGTTTGATACTTTATTTTTTTACCATTCCTATGTATATCAGAAGGGCTTGGAACTTTTTTTGTGAAACCATAGTTATGCCTACCAACGACGAAAAAAAATCATCAATCATCATTTAAATATATCAATTATGCGTGTCCTTCTCAGTCAGCCCAGATTTAATAAAATCCGATTGCTTTAGCGATGATGGACACCCCCTCAGTATTTTGAGGGTTGTGAAGCCTCGCAAGCATCGGTCTTGCGAGGCTTCGTTGTTTTTCGCAAGATTGTAAACACTTATTGTACATGTAAAATGGCATAAGTAATCATCAATCAACAATAATTAATAATAAAAATGGCTAAGTTAAAGGTAAAACCTAAGCAACTTTTAGAACTCGGTTTCCCTCAAAACCCTGCTATCAGTATGACAATGAGCGTTTTAGAAAAGCAATATAAACATGCAACGTTTGAAGAAGTCGAAGAAATACTGAGGGGTCTCGTTACTAATCCAGAAGACTATTGGGACGATGAAGTGTGGGGAAAAATAGCCGAACGTATCAAAGAACGTCAGGTAGAAGACGCTAAAACCTATCATTTGGCAGAACAACCGTTGCCTTTCACCACTTATGGCGAAGAGAACATCGAGCGTGAAGCCTTTTTGCAAATGAATACGGCTATGAAATTGCCGATTACCGTTGCGGGTGCTTTGATGCCAGATGCACATTCAGGCTATGGCTTGCCCATCGGTGGCGTTTTAGCGACTGAAAATGCGGTAATTCCTTATGGGGTTGGCGTTGACATTGGTTGCCGCATGTGTTTGTCTGTGTTGCCGATTTCTGGAAGTGAATTTAAGAAGCATGAGAAGTCTTTTGAAAAAGCCCTTGTCGAAAACACCAATTTTGGTGCAGGAGGTCATTGGGCACAGTCACAGATGGATTATGAAGTCATTGACAGTCCTTTGTTTCAAGAGATAGATGTGTTGAAGAATTTGCAAAAGAAAGCGGCTGCACAACTCGGCACATCGGGTTCTGGCAACCATTTTGTCGAGTTTGGTATCGTCAATTTTGAAACCGATGACGATATTTTAGGAGTCAAAGCAGGGGAGTATGTGGCATTATTGTCTCACTCAGGTTCACGTGGTTTGGGTGCTAATATTGCTAAACATTACACTAATATTGCTATGGATATGCGAAAATTGCCCCGTGAAGCCCAACATCTGGCTTGGCTGATGCTCGACGAAGCAGAAGGTGCAGAATATTGGGCAGCCATGAATTTGGCAGGTGATTATGCCTCGGCATGTCACCACGAAATTCATCGTCGAATCCTTAAGCAATTGGGTACATCTGTAAAAGTACGGATTGAAAATCACCACAATTTTGCGTGGAAAGAGCAATTGGCAGACGGTCGTGAAGTCATTGTGCATCGTAAAGGGGCAACACCTGCCAACCTCGGTGACATGGGCATCATTCCAGGTAGCATGACTGCCGCTGGTTATATCGTGAGGGGAAAAGGCGAAGTGGCTTCACTCAATTCCGCAGCACATGGCGCGGGTCGTAAAATGAGTCGTCGTCGGGCTAAGGAAAGCATTACGCAAAACGAAATGAAGCGTTTGCTTCGTGACAGCGGTGTAACTTTATTGGATGGTGGTTTGGACGAAGCACCACACGCTTACAAGGACATTGAGTCTGTTATGTTGTCTCAAAAGGCTTTGGTGGACGTGGTGGCTAAGTTTTTACCAAAAATTGTGAAAATGGATAGGGCTTAATTAATGGTGAATATTTTAATGGTGAATGGTGAATTGCCCATTTCTTTGAAATATTATTCTATAAACGACCATAGTATGAAGAATCTCAACACCAAAAAGCAGCCATTGAAGATGAAAAGCCGAAAACCTCAGAGGAGTGTTTTCGGCTTCTTTTTTTAAATTATAATACTGAGGGCGTAACTTAATGATTTTTTTGCGTCTAAACGTTGGTATATTTCAGCAAAAATGCTTTATTTTTGTTATTTTATAATCTAAAAATAAACACATGAATGAAAAAATTCCCTTTATTCCTTTTAGTTACTGTTGTTCTTCTAAGCCTCTCATCTTGTTTTCGTTTTCGCGTCAGCGATGCAACCGCTTTTAGAAAGTTGGGCAAACTGCCCTACGATTTTCAAATACACCGCTACAAAATCGGTGGTAATCATTCCATTCGTTATTTTGAAATCGGGCGTGATTCGCAACCTGTTGTTATTTTCGTACATGGTGGTTTGGGAACGAGTAGGGATTTTATGAAATATTTGAAAGATACAACCCTACTTAAACGCTTCAAAATGATTGTTCCAGACCGCTATGGGCATGGCTACTCTGATTTTGGCAAAACTGAAGTTCGCCTTCAAAAGCAAGCCGATTATTTATTGCCTATTTTGAAAAAAGCGCGACTTGTTGGCACCAAAACAATATTGGTCGGACATTCGTACGGTGGCACAATTGCCGCACGTATGGCAATGGATTATACCGATTTAATAGATGACCTTGTTTTGTCTTCCCCAGCGATTGACCCGAAGAATGAAAAGAGATTTTGGTTCAATAAACCTTTAAATTTTTGGGCGATTAAATGGGCGATGCCTCAAAACGTTATCATTGCCAATGATGAAAAGTTGGCTCATGCGAGAGAATGTCTTGAAATGGTGCCTTTTTGGAAAAAAATCACCATGCCGACGGTTTATATTCATGGCAAAAACGATGAAATAGTACCTTTTATCAATATTGAATTTGCCAGAAAGCATTTAATCAATGCGCCTGTTTTATTCATTGAAAGAGACAGCCTAAATCATGATTTCTTTGTTGATAAACCCCAAGTATTGACGGATATTCTTTTGAATATTAAGTGATTAGAACTCAAACCGCAAACCATTGGTCAAAGTATAAATCCAATCAGGCACAGATTCTGGTAGGCGCGGGTCGCTGTCATAAGAGGTGTTAAAGGTCGTCCGAAAAGTCAAATGTTTAGAAATATTAAACAACAAAGAAGCTTCCGATGAAACCCTAATATTTTGCCAATTATCCAAACGGGGTTGCACATAAGTCGTATGTACAAATCGTGATTTTTCGCCAAAATTAATATTGTAGGACAAATAACCACTCAAACGATTGTCAAGTTGACGAGTTGTCGAGTCCTTGAATTGATTACTTTCTACAAAATAAGACAAACCGATATAATATCGCTGTTTTTTGCCATGTTTTAACTTCAAACGCACACCCGTTCCCATCAATCCACGAAACAAAACCCTTGTCCGTTCATTGTATTGCCCTTGTACAAAAGCCTCATAGACCCATCTTTTGGGCAAATCGTAATTGTATCGCAAATGCGTAAACCCATCATTTAAGGTATTGGCGACTCCCTCAGTACGAATGAGGTTAAAGCCACTCAACAACAAAACAAAATGCTTTCGATTGATGTATTCCAACTGCATATTGGCTTTGAAAGTCATCAATTGTTTATCATTCCTATAAAAATTGACACCTAAATCGCCAAATCCTTTGAATTTTATGGAGTCACCCAATGCGACACGCTTGTCTTCGATGTTGATGATTTGCCCGTTTAGGTTGTGAATGGCTACGAAAAGTAGTAGTATGAACCCTTTTTTTAACATATTTTAAGTTCTTTTTTGCGAAAAAGGTATAGTAAACGGAAATTGAATA
>JANLQI010000127.1:0-18514 GCA_031367705.1 Saprospiraceae bacterium
GCTTTGCGCAAACTGTTTGGTGAGATGTTGCGGTCAAAAGAAAAACAATTTCCAAACAGTGATGAATTTGTGAACTATTTTGAGGCAGATTTGCAGCGTCGCCGCCCGTTTTTTGACAATGCCGATTTTGAAAGACGTTTGGAAACAGGTGTAAATAATTTGCGTTTATACTATAATCAATTTGTGCATAAATTTCCTAAAACAGTTGTTGTAGAGAGAACTGTTGTTGCTGAAATCGAAGGCGTACCTGTACGCGGCATTTTGGATAAAATTGAATACAGAGCAGATGGTTCGGTGCATATTGTGGATTATAAAACAGGTAAACAAGCCGATGAAAAACTGCGCCGTCCTTCAACTCGAAATCCTTTGGGTGGTGATTATTGGCGGCAATTGGTGTTTTATAAATTGTTGTATGAAAATTTTAGAGCCAATTTGGTTCGAGTCACGTCAGGCGAAATCAGTTATGTCGAAGCCGATACACGCGGTCATTTTAAAACAAAAACGTTTGATTTTGAGCCAAAAGACAGCCAAATACTGAGGGGTCTAATTTCAGAATCATGGGAGCGTATTCAAGCGCAGGATTTTAAAGGTTGTGGCAAAAAAACGTGTGCGTGGTGTAATTTTATGAAAAACAATAAGCCATTGGCTTCATTTAGAATTGAGAGAAATGAGTTTTTAGATGACCAATAATGTGAATAGCATGAAACGAATAATATTTTTTTTAAGCCTCATGGCTTTTGCGGCTTGCACCGAAATTTCGCCTGTCGTTCCTTCATTAGGCGACAAAAAGGTGTTGGTTGAGGAATTTACAGGCGTTCGATGTGTCAATTGCCCTGCGGGTGCGGCTGAATTGGAGAATTTGAAAAGCATTTATGGCGACCGTTTGGTCATCGTCAGTATCCATACAGGAGACTTTGCACCACCTTATTCCGATTCAAAATACGATTTCAGAACGACAGAAGGCACCGCTTTAGAGGCTTGGTTGGGTGTGCCATTGGGTTATCCGACAGCGGTGGTGAATCGCAAAAAGTTTGATGGACAACGTTCTTTGCAAGTGACGAAAGCAAATTGGGCGGGGCTGATTGCCGACGAGTCTAAAAGCCCTTCTTTACTGAATTTAACTATTAACAAAAAATATACAAAGGATTTGCGTGATTTAACAATGTCTGTTACGCTTGTACCAACGGAAAAACTGCCTGATGACATGCGTTTAAGCGTTTTATTGACTGAAAATGACGTTGCTGACCAGCAAGAAACACCGCAAGGGAAAAAATCTGATTATGCACATAAACATGTTTTGCGCCGCATCATTTCAGGCGATGCGAAAGGAGTTGTACTCAATGGTGCTTTATCTTGGACAGGCAATTTTAAAGTGCCGACAACTTGGGTCGCTGAAAAATGTCAACTTGTTATAGTTGCACACCGTGGCGGTGACATTAAAGATGTATTGCAAGTCTCAGAGGTTAAGTTGATGGATTAAAATCATAGTTTTAAAAATTCTTAAAAAGCTACTCAACACGATTGAGCAGCTTTTTTTTTAAATTTTTTTAGGCATTTTAATAAATAAGTCAAATTTTCTATGAAAATTTAGTCCTCGTGAAAAAATATTACCTTTAGTAATGTTTTTACGTTTAAAAACAACACATATTTAATAATTAAACAGCCAATAAAATCAATTAATTATGGGAGAGGCCAAAGTAAAAGTAGTCAGGGACGAGAAGCAAATGCAGAGTTTTGTCCGGCATTTGTTGCGTGATGTAGAAGCATTTGATTATATGCTTAAAAATGATTGGTTTGAGTCGGACATCACACGCATTGGGGCAGAACAAGAGATGTGCCTTGTGGATAAAGATACTTTCAAACCAGCCTGTATCAATATGGCAGTCTTAGAAAAGTTCAAGGATTGGGAGAATGTAACGACCGAATTGGCACAATTTAACCTTGAAACAAACCTCACACCGCTTGAATTTACGGGCAATTGTTTGAGCGAAATGGAGCGAGAAAATAATGAGGGGTTGCAACGCATTCGGAAAGTTGCCCATGAATTCGGTGCAGAGGTTGTGCTAACAGGTATTTTACCCACTTTGCGAAAACCTGACCTCGATATGTCAAATTTGACACCAAAACCCCGCTATCTCGCTTTGATGGAGAGCATAAAAGAACATTCGCTTAGGGGTGATGATTATTTTGAGTTGTGGTTAGACGGGATTGACGAGTTGCATATTCGGCACGATTCACCGCTTTTGGAGGCTTGTAACACCAGTTTTCAAGTGCATTTACAAGTCGCACCGAAGGAGTATGTCAAAATGTACAATATTGCACAGATGTTGTTAGCACCTATTGTGGCTATTTCAGCAAACTCACCGCTTGTTTTTGGGCGGCGGCTGTGGCATGAAACACGCATTGCGCTTTTTCAACAAGCCCTCGATACACGTACATCGAACGAACACATGCGTGTGCGTCGTCCGCGGGTCAATTTTGGCAGTGATTGGCTGCGTGAGAGTGTGTTGGAAATTCATAAAGAGGACATCGCTCGTTTCCGCGTCTTGTTGGGTGATGTGATTGAAGAGGATTCTTTGGAAATGGTTGCCGCAGGAAAAACGCCAAAATTACGTGCTTTACAGATTTTCAACTCAACGGTTTATCGTTGGAATCGCCCATGTTATGGTATTTCACCCAATGGTCAGCCACATTTGCGGATTGAATGTCGTGTTTTGCCAGCAGGACCATCGGTTGTGGATTCGACGGCAAACGCTGCTTTTTGGTTGGGATTGATGGTTGGCTACGCCAATATATATGAAGACATAACTAAACACATCAGTTTTGACGATGTGAGCGACAACTTTTATAAGGCGGCTAAATTTGGATTTGACACAAAATTCACGTGGTTTAACGATGCAAAGATAAGCCTTAAAGATTTGATTATCAACGAATTAGTACCAATAGCTCGTGAAGGTTTAGCGTCAAAAGGTATTGACCCTAAGGATATTTCACGCTATATGGACATCATCGAAGACAGGGCAAAAGCGCAGATGACAGGCGCAAGATGGCTGTTACGGGCTTATACAAAACTCTCAAAGGAAATAACACCCGATGAAGCTTTGATGACCGTGACCGCTGCCATTGCTAAAAACCAATGGGCAGAAAAACCTGTGCATACTTGGGAAATTCCAGAGCCAAATACGCTTGAAAATTACCAACCTTCAACGCTAAAAGTTGAAGAATTTATGCAAACAGACCTTTTTACAGCACAAAAAGAGGATATTATTGAATTTGTCGCTCAATTGATGGATTGGCGGAAAATCAGATATATGCCCGTCGAAGATGCCAAAGGGAAGCTGGTCGGTCTCGTCACTTCTCGGTTGTTACTTCGTGAGTTTACCCAAAATCGAGAATTGGCGGAAGGTGAGCATACGACGGTAGGGGACATCATGATTGAAAATCCAACAACCGTTAAACCATCTGTAAAGCTCTCCGAAGCACTCGATATAATGCGAGATTGTCGTATCGGTTGCTTGCCTGTGGTGAATGATGCTGATGAATTGGTAGGTATTATTACCGAAATGGACTTTTTGCGTATTTCGTCGAGGTTAATTGGCAAGGTTGAAAAATAAAGCAATATGCAGACTTTTAGGACAGAACTAAAACCGCAAAAGGCTTCTTTTGGCATTGATTATCAGTGTTTTACATTGGGCATCGGCTCTTGTTTTATTGAAAACATCGGGGCGATGCTCGATGCAAGGCAGTTGCCTTTCCTTCAAAATCCGTTTGGGATTGTTTACAACCCCCTCAGTATCGCCAAGCAATTGACGGCAATAACTGCGGTAGAATCTGATACAGAGTCCTATTTTTTTTCAGAAAAAGACCTTTTCCAACACAACGATTTATGGGGTTCATTGCAACATCATGGTAGATTTTTAGGTGAAAATAGCGATATTGTCTTAAAAAATATCAATGACAGCCTTGAAATGGCCCGTAGTTTTTATAAAAAAACAAATCGCATCGTCCTCACATTAGGCACCGCCAATGTTTTTATATGGAAACAAACAGGCGAAGTAGTGGCAAATTGTCATAAACTACCCCCTCAGTATTTTGAGCAAAATAGGCTGACTGTTGAAGAAATTATTGAAAGTTTCAAACCTGTTTTTGAAAAAATATTTTCACAAAATACTGATTGTCAAATCATTATAACGGTTAGTCCGATTCGGCACATACGTGATCGTTTGGTAGAAAACAATCGTTCAAAAGCCGTTTTGTTGTTGGCAGCCGATGCTTTGAGTCAGCTTTTTGACAAAGTATATTATTTTCCTGCTTATGAGATAATGATGGATGATTTGCGTGATTATCGCTTTTATGAGCGTGATATGATTCACCCGAACGCTGTGGCGATTGAATACATTTGGCAGTTTTTTTCAGAAACGTTTTTTGATACTAAAACAAAAAACATCATTCAGGAAGTAGAAAAAATCAACGCCATGTTGGCACATCGCCCTTTGCATGGTGCAGATACTGAGGGGTATCAAAAATTTCGAGAACAGCTGAATTTGAAGATTTTAGCTTTGCAAAAACAGTATCCTTTTTTGAATTTTTAAAAAACAAAAGGCAGTAGAGCAACTTTCGCACTCTACTGCCTTTTGTTTTTAAAGAGAAACACGAATTAGGAATTTTGAAAAACAATGCTAAACATTGCTTTGTAATACTGTTGATAATCAACGCTTTACAAATTCATCATTCATCATTTATAATTCATCATTCCCTTAGTTGCTTTCAACTTTTTTCTTTTCTGGCTCTTCCATGCCTTTACGAAGTTCGTCTTCAACATTGGCGCGAGCCGAATTGAACTCCTTGATGCCTTTACCAAGACCGCGCATGAGTTCTGGAATTTTATTGCCTCCGAAAAGCAAAAGGACGATGACGAAAACGAAGAAGATTTCTTGACCGCCCAAACCGAATATTAGAAATAATGAATTCATGTCTTTGAATTTTTATTATTTTAAAAAATTAAAACTTTACATAGTTGCACACAAAGGTAAAATGTTTTGATGAGAATTGGACACTGTTTCTGTTAATTCGTTTAATCTCTCTAAGATATTACACAATTATGTTTAAAATCGAGAAAAGGAAATGTTATGGAAAAATTGGTATAAAATTTTCATGTATATATACGATAGCTCATCAAATAAATATAAAAACAAATTTCATTCTCTTTTGAAAGTCACAAAATCTGCTATTTCCACATGAAGGACACTGTTAAATTGTGCATTTTGGTACGATTTAAGATAATTAATTTCTTTTATGTTTAAATATCATTCACAACACGTAACTACTATTGGAAACATGAATATGAGAAAGCTATGTTATTCCATCTCTATATGCTTAATATCGTTTTTTGCAACAGCACAAACAGGCGATGCGACAGCCTCAATTAATAAAGAAAATGATGGTGAGATGGTGCAATCTGTTGATAAAAAAACGAAATCGGATGTTGTTACAGCAACTTCAATACACCCACATCATCGTATACTCAACGGCAGTGCGAAAGCGACTGTTAAAAATGCAAGTGCATTAAACAGCGATAAAGATGATTTTTCGCCTACTTTTTATCAAAAAGGGTTGATTTTTTGCTCATCGGTTAAGAAAGGTTCAAAAAAAAGCGATGATGATGCAGCAAATGACGACATTAATTTGCGTTATGCTTTATTCGATTCATTGGGCAATTTGGCCAAACCTGCCAGTTTTGGTCATCGCGCCAACACCAAAACAAATGAAGGTCCATCGTGTTTCTCTGCGAATGAAGACACCTTTTATTTATCGCGCACGGCTTCAAAAGGCGGTAAAGTTATATTCAATAAACAAGGTAAGGCAACTTTAAAAATTTATATTAAAACAAGAGATACGACTGGCAATTTTGTAGGAGAAGACATACTACCTTTTGAAAGTGAGTCCTACTCTTATTGTCACCCAACATTGTCTGCAGATGGTGATAAACTCTATTTTTCATCGAATATGCCTGGTGGTTTTGGCGGTATGGATCTATGGGTGACGCGCAGATTGAAGAGCGGAATTTGGTCACAACCTATCAATCTTGGACCACGTGTTAACTCGTCAAAAAATGAAGTTTTTCCTTTTATGTCTGAAAGCGGTGTGCTTTATTTTTCTTCCGATGGCATCACGGGCGGTAAAGGCGGTTATGATTTATATCGCATCGAAATCGAAAATCGTACGGCCAGAGCTTTTCCAATGGGTGATTCATTTAATACAGAATTTGATGATTTTGGCATCATGTTTTTGCCAAAAAGCGAAACCAAAGGCTATTTTTCCTCCAATCGGAAAGGTGGAACGGGCGGTGATGATATTTATGAGTTTGAATTTTAATATTTTGATTCAAACCACCCCCTCAGTATTTTTGGCTTTTACAGAGTTTAAAGCATAAAAAAGAGGAACTGCCTAACGCAAGTTCCTCTTTTTGTTGCTGGCAAGGTATAGTAGACGTAAATTGAATAGGTTTTTGTTTTTTTTGCAAAAAAAACAAAAACCTATTCAATTTCCGTTTACTATACCTAATCAATGAAACTGCGCTGTCTCCGTCGAATCAGCCATCGCAACCGTTGAAGAACGCCCTTGTTGAACCGTATTTTGAACAAAATCAAAATACTGCGTACCGACAAATGATTGATGTTTAATTGCCGTAAAACCTTTCGCTTGTAGTGCAAATTCACGCTGCTGCAACTCTGAAAAACCTGCCATGCCACGTTCTTTGTAAGCCAAAGACAACTCAAACATAGACGTATTCAAGGCATGAAAACCAGCCAATGTGATGAACTGGAATTTGTAACCCATCTCTGCAATGCGCTCTCGGAATGATTCCATCTCATTGATATTCATATACTTAGACCAATTGAAAGACGGTGAGCAGTTGTACGTCAACATTTTATTTGGATGATGACGATGGATTTCTTGTGCAAATTCACGTGCCATACCTAAGTCTGGATTTGAAGTTTCCATCCACACCAAATCGGCATAAGGTGCATAAGCGATGCCCCGAGCGATACAGGCTTCCAAACCATTTTGGGTGTAGTAAAAACCTTCATTTGTCCGTTCACCTGTCAAAAACATTTGGTCGCGGTCGTCAATATCGCTCGTAATCAAATTCGCAGCTTCGGCATCGGTTCGAGCGATGATAAGGGTCGAAACACCCATCGCATCAGCCGCCAAACGTGCCGCAACGAGTTTCCCAATCGCTTCTTGCGTCGGCACAAGCACTTTGCCGCCCAAATGACCACATTTTTTAGCACTTGACAATTGGTCTTCAAAATGAACACCAGCCGCACCCGCTTCAATCATGTCGCGCATAAGTTCGTAAGCGTTCAAATTGCCGCCAAAACCCGCTTCGGCATCAGCAATAATCGGTGCAAACCAATCAATATTGCCTTCGCCCGAGACGCTTTGGATTTGGTCACGACGCATAAAAGCGTTGTTAATGCGGCGTACAACCATAGGTACAGAGTTCGCAGGGTACAAAGATTGGTCGGGATACATCTGACCTGAAAGGTTCGCATCAGCAGCCACTTGCCAGCCGCTTAGGTAAATCGCTTCCAAACCCGCTTGAATTTCTTGAATCGCTTGATTACCCGTCAATGCGCCCAATGCACCGACATACGGTTGATTATTGAGTTTATGCCACAGTTTTTCAGCTCCTCGACGGGCAACTGTATATTCAATGTCAAGGCTACCACGTAGTTTTACGACTTCTTCAGCCGAGTAAGGACGTGTGATGTTGCGCCAGCGTGGGTTCGTTGACCAATCGAGTTCAACTTGTTCAATTCTACTTTTTGTCGTTGTCATAATTATTAGGTTTTATTTTTGGTTAGAACCAAAAGTGTGTTGAAAAATTTAAGTATTAATATGAAAATTTATTTATAAAATGCAATTAATCAATCATTTCGTAAGCGGGAAGCGTTAAGAAGTCAATAAAGTCCTCGCTGCGTACTAAGTCATCAAAAAGCGCCACCGCTTGCTCAAATTTGCCGTTTTTATAAGCATCTTCGCCTACATACGCCTTGATTTTTTCTAATTCTTCTGGTAAAAATTGACGATATAAAGCAACAGTCACTGTCCGTCCATCGTCGAGTTTCGACTGATTTTTAATCCATTGCCACACCTGTGTCCTTGAAATTTCAGCCGTAGCTGCGTCTTCCATGAGGTTGTAAATGGCAGCCGCACCATTGCCCCGCAACCACGACTCGATGTACAAAATGCCAACATTGATATTGTGCCGAAGCCCCCCCTCAGTAATTGAGTCTTTTGGTGCTTCTAAAAGTTGTTCAGCCGTGCAATCAAAATCGTCCCGCTGCCTTGTAATTTGGTTTGGTGTAGGCATTTTTTCATTAAAAATATCCATCGCCAAAGAAACCAAGCCAGGGTGAGCGACCCAAGTGCCGTCATGTCCAATCGTCACTTCTCGTATTTTGTCTTGACGAACCTTTTCCATCGCTACCGCATTTGCCGCTGCATCAGATTTGATGGGAATGAAAGCCGCCATGCCACCAATCGCAGGGGCGTAGCGTTTATGACACGTTTTGACAACGAGTTGGGCATAATTTGACATAAAAGGCGAAGCCATCGTCACTTTTGAACGGTCAGGCAAAACGTAATCTGCTCCGAGATTGCGTAGCTTTTTGATATAGCTGAAAATATAATCCCAACGTCCGCAATTTAGCCCTGCCGAATGTTCTCTAAGTTCATATAAAATTTCATCGAGTTCAAAAGTGGCGAGTATCGTTTCAATCAAAACCGTTGCTTTTATTGTCTTTGTTGGGATGCCGACATAACGCTGTGCAAAAACAAAAATATCGTTCCACAACCGTGCTTCTAAGTGGCTTTCTATTTTTGGTAAATAAAAATAAGGTGCTGTACCGTTGTTAATCAATTGTTTATAATTATGGAAAAAATATAAACCAAAATCGCACAACGAACCACTCATTTCCTCACCTTGAAAAGTTATATGCTTTTCATTCAAATGCCAACCACGAGGACGGACTAACAGCGTGGCTACTGTGCTTGCATCCCGACCACTCGGGGAGGGGTTAAGTTGATACTTTTTTCCCTTCTCATTTTGGAAAGTAATAGTGCGGTTTATAGCGTCGCGCAGATTGATATGCCCTTGAATATTGTTGTCCCAAGAAGGCGTATTAGAGTCTTCAAAATCCGCCATAAACATTTTTGCACCTGAATTCAAGGCATTTATGACCATTTTGCGCTCAACGGGTCCTGTAATTTCTACTCGACGGTCTTGCAAATCTTTCGGCAATGGCTCGATTGTCCATTTACATTCGCGTATATATTTTGTTTCTGGCAAAAAATCTGGTAATTCACCATTATCAATACGTGTTTGACGTTCATCACGCGCTTTTAAAAGCGATAACCTACGCGGGTTGAAACGGATATGCAGTTCACGCAAAAATTCCAAAGCTTCAGCTGTGAGTATTTCGGCATACCCCTCAGTAAAATTGCCCGTAATGCGGATATGAAGCGGTGTTCTAAAATCGGTTTCTTTTCTATTATCCATTAATGTCAGCATGATGTGAAAGTTTATATTTATAAATGATGGTTTTATTTAGTCATCAAAAAATCGTTTCTGATTGTTGATAGAACAAAGGTAGCCAATTATTCGTAATTAGCGAATTTATCGCTAAAATAAATTTATCCGCAAATTTAAAACTATACCTATTTAAAACGAGTTATTTAATTTTAAATAATTGATAGTCAGTTATTTAAATTGATTTCGATTATGGTTTTCAAAGCTAAAATATTTTCAAAAAAATTAAAAATAATTTTAAAAAATCGTATTTTTTATCAAAAAATAAACAAAAATAATCGTGTTTCGAAGACAACAACTCTGTTGACATCCGTAAATTAAGGCAAAACTTGATGGCGTTTTTCTCTAAAAAAAACCATCCTTTGCACTTGTTTTTAAGAATCAATCAATTATTACATGAAATCACCTTCACGAAGTCGCTTCCTAATAGGCGTTGCCATACTTGTTTTAGCCAATGTCGGGTTTTCCTCAAAAGCCGTTATTATCAAATTGATGTATCGCTATGATGTAGATACTATTTCAGTTATCGCTTTGCGGATGCTCATTTCTGTACCGTTTTATATTGTTATTGCCTTGTGGCTCAACAGACGTGAGCAAAATGTGCGCTTGACCTTGCGCGAATGGTTAGCCGTCAGTGGTTTAGGAATTTTAAGTTATTATGTGTCGAGTATGCTCGATTTTTTGGGATTGCAATACGTGACGGCAGGGGTTGAACGCTTGACCTTGTATTTATATCCAACCATTGTCTTAATCATATCCGCAGTTTTTCTAAAAAAGAAAATTACCCCCCCTCAGTATATCGCCCTCGGATTGACATATTTGGGCGTTATATTGGCTTTTGTAGCCGAAAATGGCGTTGGTCAGCAACAAAACGCGTGGCTCGGTGGCGGATTGGTTTTTTCGGCAGCGTGTACCTATTCCGTTTATGTCGTTTTGACGGGCGAGTATGTGCATAAAATCGGCTCTGCCAAATTTACTTGTTATGCGATGATGGCGGCGACAGTCCCAGCCCTCATTCAATCCACGATTCACAACCAAATGGATATTTTCCATTTCCCAACACCTGTTTACACGCTCGCTATGTGGATGGTTTTAATCGCTACGGTCATTCCTACTTTCCTCATCGTGGAAGGTATTCGTCTTGTAGGAGCAAACAATTCAGGTATCATCGGAGCAGTTGGCCCTGTATCAATGATTGGTTTGGCTTATATATATTTGGGTGAAAAAGTAACGATTATGCAATTAATAGGCACTGCTATTGTTTTGGTCGGCGTCTTTTTAATTACGTGGAAAGGGAAATCCTAAATAATTTATTCAATCAGTAAATGTGGAAAAAATTCACTATTTTTTCTACATTTAGGGTTACAAATTCAAGTTCTCTTTTTACAAAAAAGAATATGCAAAACTTCATACGCCGTTGGCGCGCCACTTGGCAGCCCGATATGTATCATGGTTGGGGACGTTCTCGCAGCTATTTCGAGGGTTGGTACTTCAAAATTGTGGACATTACTGAGGAGTCTGCGTTTGCCTTCATTCCGGGCATTTCGATGGGTCAAAAAGGTGAGCAACATGCCTTCATTCAAGTCCTCGACGGCAAGCAATGTACGGCAGAGTACATTCGTTTTGATGCTGAAGCCTTTAAACCATCTGAGGAAAACTTTGATGTGCAATTGGCTGGCAATCAATTTTCTACACAAAAAATGACGCTCCATTTACCTAATATCAAGGGTCAATTAACTTTTGAAAATACCACACCCTGGCCAAAAATGTTGGGCGCACCGGGCATCATGGGCTGGTATTCCTTTGTGCCGTTTATGGAGTGTTATCACGGCATTGTCAGCCTCAATCATACCATAACAGGCAGTTTGAATATCAATGGTCAAGATGTGGATTTCACTGGCGGCAAGGGTTATATCGAAAAAGACTGGGGCGAGTCATTCCCACGCGGTTGGATTTGGTTGCAAACCAATCATTTTGAAGAAGAAAATATCTCTTTGATTGCTTCTGTGGCGTACATCCCGTTTTTGGGCAGTCATTTTATTGGCTATATCGTCGGCTTTTGGTTTCGGGGTAAATTGTATCGTTTTGCTACTTACACGGGTGCAAAAATGACAGCACAAATCGTTGATAATCAAATCTTTCTAAGTTTTAAAGATGGTAAAAATCAAATAGATATGACGGCAACAAAAGCGGGTACAGGCAGCCTCATCGCACCGCTTCATGGCGACATGACAGGTAAAGTCAATGAAAGCCTACAAGCCGTCGTTGATGTAAAATTCTATGAAAAAGGGAAATTAATTTTTGAAGGGAAAGGGCGTAACGCTGGTCTTGAAGCTGCGGGAGAAGTAGATGTTTTGTTGACTACTTGAAAATAGAGCTTAGAATTACGAAATCTTTAAGATTTCGTAATTCTAAATAATTCTGAATCGGTTATAATACCGTCCCCAAAACATACATTTTATCCAAAGTCGGTGTCAAACTACCACCTTTTGGTTCTTCAGTCACCGCAAAGGCTTCGGCATGGTCAAACTCTTTCATGGCTTGAACAGCGGTTATATCATAAGTGAAAACACCTGCACTAACGGGCTTTTTATCTACAATTGCCCATAGCTGATATTGCTTACCTTCATGTGGTGAAGGCAAGTTTTGAATAGACAATAATGTCGCTTTTTCTTTGGCATTCCAATAAACCAAAACTTTGGCATCGGGTGCAATCTCTAAGCCTTTCATCTCAATTGCCTTAGTGTCAGGGCTGCGTAAAATATTGAGTTTATGCTCTAACTGAACGATAACCTTTTGATTTTCAACGAGTTTTGTGTTTTCAGCTGTACAATTTGTTAATGCTTTTTTACTGCTCATATTTTGAAAAAACAAAACAATTGCTATGACGGAAGCTGCCGCTGCCAACCAAGTTATCCAAGGCGTTCTGATACTGAGGGGTGGGCTTTGAGATTCTTCAACAGCCTTTAGTGTTTGTGGCGTTCCAATACTTTCAGCATTTATTTTTTCTAAAACCCTATCTTTTAGTTCAGGATTGGGTTCGATGGCATGGGCTTGGGCATAACTTTGAAGAGCATCTTGAATATTTTCAATTTCCATGAGAATTTCAGGATGCTCAACGGCAAGTGCTTCCACTTCTGCCGCTTCATCTTCGGGTAAGGCGTTCATCACATAGAGTTCGATGATGCCAGATTCGATGATTTCCTGAATATTCATTTTTTATTTATAATTAAAAAAATTCTCTTAAACGTATAATTGCTGTTCTAATCCGCGTTTTGACTGTTCCCAACGGAATATCAAGGGCTTCAGCAGCCTCTGACTGTGTGTAACCTTGAAAATAAATCAAATCCACTAAGTCTTTATATTCGGGAGATAGTTTCTCTGTCAGTTGCCGCATATCAATCGTTTCTGGATTGATTGCCGTGCTGTGTTGCGTATCAATTGTATTTACGACATTTTCAAGCGGCTGGTTTTGGCGTTTAAAATCTTTCTGCCTCGTAGCATCTATTGCTGAATTTCGAGCAATATTAATCAACCACGTAAACAGACGACCTTTTGAGGAGTCATAACTCTCAATATTTCGCCAAACTTTTGTAAAAGTATCTTGCAAAACCTCCTCTGCAATTTCTTGGGAACGAACAACACGTACAATAGTACCGAACAATGCACCCGAATATTTATCATACAACAAAGACATTCCACTCGTCTCTCTGAGGCGAAGTAGCTCTATGATTTGCTCGTCGGAGGAGCGAGGTGTTGTGGATTTATTCACGATGCGTTTTAATTATTGGCAGCAAAGAAACGTTTTTTTTTATGATTTACCCAAATTTTTGGGCAAGCAGTTTTTTGTTATGCTTATTGTTCTCTTGAAGAAGCTTTGAAAAAGCCTGTTTCTGTGACTAAAACCGATGATTTTGCTTGTAAAATAGTTAGTCAAACCTTTTTAGTTTGTATAGTGTTAAACCGTAACATTCGGTTGCTGCCAAATGTTCTCATTTTTTTAAATTTAAAATTTATACGTCAGAAATTCAAAACTGGCTCTTTCAGGCAAAAGGCTGACGGCATCTGCATTTTCAGCCATGATATAATATTCCAATGCAGTTTTTTTATCCATAAACACCCCAAATATGCCATCGCCAGCCGCTTCATCGTTGTGTTTACCATCGTCATACATCGGTAAATAGTTGAAAGGCTGATTCGCATCGTTGCGGACGCAACAAAAGGCACGTGCAGCGTTTGAAATTTTAACTTTTATCGTCAATTTGTCTTCTGATACTGAGGGGGTCGGTGTGTTCTCAATTTTAGGTGGCACCCGCAGAATGAGTGGATGGTTTTTTAAAAACTCAACTCTTTTAACCATTAACTCCTCGATGCCCACGATTTTTGAATCGCCCGAACCAACGGATTGCGTAAAGTTTTTCTTAAACTCATCGTAACTGTAATGTTTGTTTCTATCGTTATTGACTTGGCTGTCAATGATTTGCATCAATTCTTTGGCACGTTGTGCATATTTACCGTTGATAAACCAATCGTCTAAAATGGTGCGAAAATGAGCGAGGTAAATTTTCCTATAGGTCTCATTTTTCAGAATTTGAGAAATTAAAGGACGCTTCGGATTGTCTATATCTTTCAAAGGTTGATAGGTCTGCATCTGCTCAATACTGAGAGGTAGTACAGCCGACGATTCAGACATAAAGCCGCCAAAAGACAGGTTTAAATCCCAAATAATCGGCGTAAATCGTCCATCAGGTGTGCGGCAGAGGTAGTAATTATGCGACAAAAGACCGTTGTAACTGTCCAAATTACCCATGATATTGTTCAAAGCCAACATCCAAAGCGTTTGGTCAACATTTAAAACCCGTTCCAGTTTTTCAGGTTCTTGGTTCAATATTTTGACAAAATCAATGAATTCACGCCACGAACCTTCTTTATCCATATCGTAAATTGACTGATAACACGTCGAATCCTCGCCTACATACATGAGCGATGCCTTATCTCCTTTGGGGCATTTTGTTGGAATTTCAACCGTCCATTCAGGGTCGCATTTGACGAGATACCCCTCAGTATTCATCCTGTTTTTTACAAAATGTTCGTCAATTGACTCAACATTGGAGTAAAAACCTTGCAATTTATCATTGACATAAACACGTGCAAAATTGGATTTTGGCGCAGGCATATATGTGCCGATGATTTCATAACTCAATGCTTCGCGGATAAAACTGGCATCTTTACTGACGTTTGAGAGCTTCAAGGTCTGGTATTTGCTTTCCAATAATTGACTTTTATGTAGTTTGATATTAAAAGGCAGTTTCTTAACACCTCGTTTACGTGTGCCAAAATACGATGAATTGCCTTTGTAGCGAATCCCTGCGTTTTCAAATTTTTGCCCTTCAATCATAACTGTACCTGACAACCGTGCATCGCTGTTTGCCCGTTTGGTAGAGTCGAGGAACTTATCCCATTCATCTGTAGGAAAGGTCATTCGAATCTCTCGAATACCTGTTGGATTATAAAAATTTTGGGAAAAAAGTTGTGTGTAAATAGTTGATAAGCAAACGATTATAAGGATTTTAATGTGCATTGACCCCTCAGTATTTTGGTTAAAAATTAGAAATTATCTCTGTTATATCATGCCAAGTTTTTCGAAATAAATTTTCAATTCGTCAAAAGTTAGAATAGTAATAGGTGGAAAAAGGTTAGCTATTTTCCGAAGTTTGGTAATATGGCGGTCATCGGAGACTAAAAAATCAACGTTAGATGAAATGGCGCAGTCAACGAATTTGTTATCATCAGGGTCATCTTCTACAAGTTGCCAACGATAAGCAGGCTCATGTTTTTCATGATTCGTCGCGGTCAATAAAATATTAAGCACTAAATCAGCGGCTTTTTGACTATATTCATAAGCAATCATTTCTTCATATTCTGTCATTATTTCATTACTGAAAACCCAAACAAATTTTTTATTTATGAAAGCATCATATAACCAACGCCTTGATGAACCGTTGGGAATTGAACTTAATAAACCATTGGTATCAATGACTAACTTCATGATTGATGCCGAATTTGACGAAGTTTCTCTGTTCTGTTTTCAAAATTGCCCATTTGGTCAATATCTTGAACCGTCAATTTTTTCTCAGAGATGACTTTATTCAGTTCTGTTTGCAATTTTTGATTGTAGTAGGCAACTAAATAATCACGGAGTTCGGTTACTTCTTCTTCCTCAATAGGGCGGTCAAACAAGCGCAACAATACTAATTGCGCTTCATTAAGCCTTTTTGGAACAACGATATTTTCCATGTCAAATAGATTTTAATTGTTATTTCTTATAAAGATAAGGTTTTTGAGCTTTATGAACAAAAATAACTCCTTTTTTAACTTTTGAAGCCTTAAAAGCTATTCCTCACGTGTAACCGAAGCGACCCGCATCGCCCTCGAAGCAGCAGGTAAAGACGCTAACATACCAATAGAAATGACTGTTATAGCAACAACAATAAAATCGCTGAATTTTAAAGCCACAGGATAACGGTCCGTTGCAAAACCTGGCGGCAATGGTACCAGTCCGCCATCTGCGTAAACGTGATACGCATAAAGACCCATTGCTATGACAAAACCACTTATTAAGCCTGTCAAACACATCAGCAGCCCTTCGTTTAGGAATATATTGCGAATCAGTTTCTCCGTTGCGCCCATACTTTTTAGGATGGTGATGTCTTTTTGTTTTTCTAAAACAATCATCCACAATGCGCCAACCATGTTGAAAGCGACTAAGAGAATGGTCAAACCTAAAATTGCATAACTCATCCATTTTTCAACATTCATCACTTTCATAAAAGCTTCGTCTTGTTGGTAGCGGTCTTTGACGGTAAAGCCTTCGCCCATGATGCGGCGAATATCGGTAAGGGTTTGTTTGGCATTTTCGCCTGTTTTGAGCTTTATTTCGTAGGCAGACACCTCGTTGGGTGCATCGAGTAAGTCGCGCATAAAATCAATATTCGTCAGAACATATTGATTATCAAACTCTGTTTGAATGACAAATGCGCCTTTGGGGTACAAAAAACGCTTGGTAAACGGTTGACTGAATGCTCCGCCGCCGCCTTCACGTTTGGGCATATAAATACTGAGGGGGGTCGAAAAACTCGATTCATAGACACCGAGTTGATTCCGCATACCGCCGCCCAAAACCGCATAGTCGGCTTGTTCGTCAATGAGTAAATATTCGCCTTCGCGGATGGTCGTATCTATGTGATTTATTCTATGAAAATTGTCGTCAACGCCTTTCAAGGTGCCAAAAGCTTGTGATTTGTCGTATTCAAAAAAGGCAATTTCTTCAAGGGTTTCGGAGAGTAACACGACGCCATTGAGTTGACGTAACTGACTGATTTTCAAGGTGTCAGTAACAAATGTCTTTCCTTTTGTAGCTGTAATTTTAACATCGGGATTAAAATTGGACATCATACCCATAATGAGTTTTTCAAACCCATTGAACACCGCCAAAACAAGTACCAATGCTGCCGTACCCAATGCTAAACCGAAAACAGAAATGCCTGTAATGACATTGATGGCATTCGTTGATTTTTTCGCAAAGAGGTAGCGACGGGCTATTTTGAGAGGTAGATTCATTTATCTAATGGATAATGGATAGTTGATAATGAAAAATATTTAACGTGTTAAAAAGTATTGTTTGAATTTTGCGAGTTCTTTGAGTTCAGCTTTTACAAAGTTATAAAAAACAGTGTCATCAACTTCTTTTTTAATAGCTGAAATACCGACATCAATCAAACGCAACCCCTCAGTAGTCAACAGAATATTGTCATATTTTTCACCTAAGCGGTCGGAGGAAGGGCGGTGTAAATCACGATGAACGAAGCCATTTTTATGCAATTCCTTCAAATCGGTTTCAAAAGTCTCAAAAAAGATTTCTCTTTTACCGATTTCAAAATTGCGAAATTCAAATGCGTGAATTCGTTCCATAATCAACATATCCCAATTGTTTTCTTCATCATAATCTAAACGATGGAATTGACAAACAAGGTCATTGATGTTATTGGCATAACGCATTTTTTCTGCCTCTAAACCGATAAAAGAACGAGTGCCTCCTTCAAAAATTTTAGCAACTTCTGTTTCTGAAAGGGCGATGACACGGTTGTTTATGCCCGATGAAAGTAAATTTTTATATTTCTCATCCATCGTAAAGTATTGATTATCAATAATCTTGCTCGATTCGACCGTTTTCTAAGATTTCAAAACGATGCGTTTTTGTTGAATTAGGGTCGTATTCCCCCCCCTCAGTAGCGGCACCTTCGGCAACAAAAATAGCGCGTTTTTCATCTATGGTTGCGAGTGTATGTTGCACGGCATCACCAATCGCTTTTGTTCCTGCAATGGCTTTTTTGTCAATCATATTGCCATCGCTGCTGTATGTTGCCAACACATAGTCGTATTGTAACAAAGCCGCTTTCCAATAAATGACAGCTTGATATGCTTGTTTAGGCACTCGTGGTAAGCGGAAACAGGCGACGTATTCCGTAAAATCATCTAAAATAGTCGTTTCATAACGAGTTATAAACTCCGCAATCATCTCATCGGACAAAGGAGAGTTAGGCTCAAAATCATGATGCGAATCATCACGCAATGTAATGGGCAGCTCAATTTCAGGAAACTTTTGAGCGAAACTATCGAATTTTATTTTATCAGTCATTTTTTTAATGGATATTGGATAATGGATAGTTGATAATGGATAGTTGATAATGGATAATGGATAGTTGATAATGGATAATTTTTGCTATTATCCATTATCAACTATCCATTATCCATTATCCATTAAAAATTATCCATTAAAAATTATCCATTAAAAATTATACGCCAAATTCTAAGCCATCATAAGCCCATTTTAGCAAAATTGAACCCCACGTGAAA
>JANLQI010000200.1:0-21300 GCA_031367705.1 Saprospiraceae bacterium
GTTTTACTATGCCTTTAATCGCTCAAATTCCAAGTGATGCGAAGGTTTTTACACATACAAAATGGGAAATGGTGAAAGTTGCTAAGGGATTGAAATGGTATCATTACCATTTTTCTGAGAAACAACTTTTTCAATCCAATCAAAATATTCACTATTTGAAAATTAAAAATAAGCGGCATAGGTGGCTGTTTCAACTTGTTTCTGGAGGTGATTCATTGGTGCATACTTCGGTGTTGGCTTTGAAAGTAAACGCATTTGCAGCCGTTAATGGGTCTTTTTTTGATGTTAAAAATGGTGGTGCTGTTGATTTTATTAAAGTTAATGGACATGTCTTGGATTCAAGTCAACTTGATGCGAAAGGGCGTTTAACCTTTCATCAAAAATCAGCCATCGTCATACATAATAATAAGGTTTCCATTGCACGGCAAACCGATTCGTTGGATGTGAAATGGGCAGAAAAGATTAAAGCTGAAAATGTGTTGGTGACAGGGCCGCTTTTACTGTGGAAAGGCGACAGCGTACCCCTCAGTAAAATTGCGTTTAATGACAATCGACACCCCCGAACTTGCGCTTGTGTAACGGCAAAAAATGAATTGATTTTGTTGACTGCTGACGGCAGAACAGCACAAGCACAAGGTTTGAACTTGCATGAATTGGCTTTTTTGATGAAATCGTTGGGTTGTCGCGATGCTGTCAATTTAGACGGAGGTGGTTCTACAACGATGTATATTGAAGGAAAAGGTGTCGTTAATATGCCTTGTGATAATAAACTGTTTGACCATGAAGGAGAACGAAAGGTGAGTAATATTTTTGTTTTGCTAAAAAAGTAAAAATCATAAAACAAATGGTTTATTTTGCAACAAAATAATTATCAATTTGTCAAAAATACTGAGGGGGCTATTGTGGACATAAACGACGATTTAGAATTATTCAAAACCGAAGAAGCGACGCATTTTGCACAAGTCATTTTGCCGTTTGCTACGCCGAAGCCTTATACTTTTCACATTCCTGATGAATTGGTTGAGCAGGTTAAATTTGGTATCCGTGTCGAAGTACAATTTGGCGCGGGGCGTGATTTGTATGCAGCGGTCGTCATTGGCGTAACGGATAAAAAGCCTGATCACAAAACTAAACCCATTCTGCAAGTCATTGATTCAGAACCGATTATCTCTACTGCACAATTGGATTTTTGGCAATGGATGGCTTCATATTATGGCTGTACATTGGGCGAAGTGATGAATGCCGCTTTGCCGACAAATATGAAATTATCGTCAGAAACACGCATAGTTTTGAACCCTGACCATGACCAAAATTTCAGTGGCTTGGATGAAAAAGAATACTTGATAGCAGAGGCTTTGACGATTCAAAGCGAACTGACGATTGACCAAATTCAAAAAATATTGGGTCAAAAAACGGTTTATCCCATCATCAATCGCTTGTTGATGTTGGATATTTTGGACATAAAAGAGGAATTGCAGTATCGTTTTAAGCCCAAACTCGTCTCTTGCGTCCGCATGAAAGAGCCTTATCGGAGTGACCCTGCGACGTGGTCTGCGGCTTTTGATGCCGTTAAAAATTCAGAAAAACAGACGAATGCGCTTTTGGCATTTGCTCAAATTACACGGCAAGAGAAGGTGATTCGCACGTCTGAAATTTGTGCAAAAGCTAATATTGATTTAGGTGTTTTAAAAGCGATTGAAAAGAAAGGTATTTTTGAAATTTATGAACAAGAAATCAGCCGTATAGGTGGTTATGAAGACGACCTTATTTCGACAACCGAAATGAGCGACCAACAAACCAAGGCGATTTACGAGATAAAACAGTGTTTTGAAACAAAAAACGTCACTTTATTACAAGGTGTAACGGGCAGCGGCAAGACGCGAGTTTATACGGAACTCATCGAAGCCGAAATACTGAGGGGGGGGCAAGTCCTGTATTTGATACCTGAAATTGCTTTGACGACCCAAATTATCAGCCGTTTACAAAAGATTTTTGGTGAAAAAATAGCTGTTTATCATTCCAAACTGAACAGTAATGAACGGGTGGAATTGTGGCAACAAACGCTGGCGGGCAAGCCGATTATTTTGGGCGTTAGGTCGAGTTTGTTCTTACCTTTTAAGAATCTAAAACTCGTTATTGTTGACGAAGAACACGACGGCAGTTACAAGCAACAAGACCCTTCGCCTCGTTATAATGCGCGGGATGCATCTATTTTTCTCGCTTCGCTCTACAAAGCTAAGGTTTTGCTGGGTACCGCGACCCCTTCAGTAGAGACGTATTATAATGCTTCGCAACAGAAATATGGGCTCGTCGAAATGACGGAACGTTTTGGCGGTTTGCAAATGCCTGAAATAGAAATTGTGGACAGCCGTGCCGAGATGAAAAACAAAACGATGGTCGGTAACTTCACAAGCCGTTTGGTTGATGAAATGAAAGCGGCTATTGTACGCGGTGAACAAATAATTTTGTTTCAAAACAGACGGGGTTATGCGCCTACTATGGCTTGTTCTACGTGTGGCTGGACATCCGAATGTCGCAACTGTGATGTGACTTTGACTTATCATAAATTTGCGAATACGCTCAATTGTCATTATTGCGGTTATACGATTAAACTGCCCAAAGATTGCCCCGCTTGTGGTGCTAATACATTGGTTATCAAAGGTTTCGGAACAGAACGCATTGAAGATGAATTAAAAATACATTTGCCTGATGCTAAGATTGGACGTTTGGATTGGGACACAGCACGTTCTAAAACGGCTCATTCAAGAATCATTAATGAATTTGAAGAAAAGCAAATTGATATTTTGGTCGGTACGCAAATGGTGACAAAGGGTTTGGACTTTGAAAACGTGGGTTTGGTCGGGGTTTTATCTGCCGATAATTTGTTGAAATTTCCAGATTTTAGGGCTTCCGAACGGGCGTTTCAGTTGCTGTTGCAAGTCAGTGGACGGGCAGGACGTAAAAATAAACGCGGTAAAGTCATTATTCAAGCATTCGATACTAAAAATTTAATTTTGAAAGATGTGCAGAACAACGACTTTATGAGTTTTTTTAGAAGAGAAATTTTGGAGCGCAAAAACTTTATTTACCCGCCTTATTATAGGTTGATTGGTATTAATTTAAAGCATAAAAAGCCCGAAGTCGTGCGTGATGCGTCTAAGGTTTTTACTAAAATATTGAAAGAACGACTAGGTGATAGGGTTCAAGGCCCTGCGATTCCGCTTGTTGAGCGCGTGAATACTTACTATATTTTGAATTATTTGATAAAAATAGAGCGTGATGTTGTGAAATTGGCAACAGCCAAACAAATCATTCAAGAAGCGACTTTTTTACTCAATCATACTGAGGGGTACTCAAACGTGCGGGTTTTGGTAGATGTTGACCCGTATTGATGATTTTGGGCTATAAAGAAGCCAATATTTGAGCCTAATAAAAATGATTGTTATCAAATAAAGTGAGAAAAAAATAGTTTTACTATTTATCAAATCTTGGAACAAAATAATCATTGAGTCAGTATAATGTCAAACCTAAAACGATGTTATGGATTGATTCTAAAAACCATAATAAAACAATTTAATCAATAACTTTATTCCTATCTAAAATACGATGAAAATAGTAGCCTGTAGCCATTGTGACAAAAAAACTGTACCACTCAATGACACCATTAAAATATCTGGCAAAGTCTATTGCAATGATTGTCTTCAATCAGAATTCCCAGACGAAGAAGCTTTGAAAGGACACATTGTCGAAAGAGAATTCGACCCGACTGTTTGTGCGTCCTGTTCAAAAGACTTTGATAACATTGAGTTAAAAAAAGTATCGTCCTACCCTATTTGTAACGAATGTGAACAAGATATCAAAAATAAAACCTTCCCCATGTGGGTCAAAGCGTTTTTTATCGGTATTTTAGTCATTGTAGTTTCAGCCTTTTCATGGAATTGGAAATATTATCAGGCATACAACAACATAAAGCAATCAAATGAATTTGCTCAAAAAGGCGATTACGCTCATGCAGCTGATTTGATGGGTTCTGCAAGCGAAAAAGTTCCAGAAGTAGAAGACATAAGAACAATGGCTTCATATTATAAAGGCATAAAACTATTGTCAGAAGATAAAAGCCAAGAAGCCATGACTGAATTTAATAATTGCAAGGATAAATTACCGCCTGACTTCAATGTTCAATCATTAATCGTTCAAGCACGTATAGGGATTGGGTTTGACAACAAAGATTATGAAGAATTCTTAGCCGCTTCGAAAGAAAATCTGGCTCTTGACACGACATTGGCTGTTTCTTGGACCTCTGTCGCTTCGGCATACGCTTGCATTTATGTTGACAAAGGCGATAACGAGGCAAAAAAACAAGCAGAAATTTATCTTGAAAAAGCTAAAGCCATTGACAGTACGAGTCAAGCAATGAAGGAATACTACAATATGGTCGATTTTCGCATTCAAACGCGCCAAATCATAAAAAGAGAAGAATTTATTTCAAAATATCCAAACGGTTGGACTAAAAATTAATCAATATGTTTTTTATACCGGGTGAACTGATATCAATATTGACATTTCCAGGCATTATTGTCCATGAATTCGCGCATATGCTATTCTGCAAAATCAGAAATGTAGCCGTTTTAGATGCTTGTTATTTTCGCGTAGGCAATCCTGCAGGATATGTTGTACACGAAAATACAAACAACTTCACGACAACATTTTTGGTTTCAATGGGCCCTTTCTTGGTTAATACGCTGTTGTGTTTGCTGATTTGCTTACCAGCCTATATGCCTATCAAATTCTTAAACATTGAACATCCTCTATCCTACTTTTTAATTTGGCTTGGCGTTTCAATAGGTATGCATGCCATCCCTTCGAATCAAGATGCCAACAACGTTTATGAGCAGGCAAAAGAAAAAATACAGGATAAAAATGTTTTAGCTATTTTGTCATTCCCAATAGTGGGTTTGATATACATTTTCAATCTTTTACGCTTCTTTTGGGCTGATTTGATTTATGGCGTTGCCATTGGCATCGGCATTCCTTCATTAATTTTTGGTTGAAAATAAAGGCAGTTTTTAGTTGTTAAAATCGTTAAAAAAAACTTAAACCTTTGACTTTCAATATCAAATTGCATCCTTTTGACGTTTCAAGAACATTATTTCACAGTCAAAAAAATCATGACGCACAATGAAGAAATCAATTCTACTCTTTGCTGCTTTACTTTCCGTACAATGTACGTTTGCCCAATTTGGCAATATTTTGAAAAAAGCAGAAGAAAAAGTCAATAATACGCTCAAAGGCGGCAATCCGCTTTCACAAGACGAAGTGGGCAGTGGTTTGAAAGAAGCCTTAAACATTGGTATCGGCGAAGCGACCAATTTTTTATCTGCAAAAGACGGCTATTTCAAAAGTCCTTATAAAATTTTGATGCCAGAAGAAGCGCAGAGCATTGTTAACAAGCTGAAAGTTATTCCTGGTTTCTCAAATATCGAAGCCGATTTGACAGAACGTATGAATCGAGCAGCAGAAGATGCAGCACAAAAAGCGAAACCGATTTTTGTAGCGGCTATCAAAAAAATGACTTTTAGCGATGCCTTGAATATTCTATCGGGCAAACCTGATGCGGCGACACGTTATTTGGAAAAAACAACGAGCGAAGCCTTGATTGCTGAATTTAAACCCATCATACAAGCATCTTTGGATAAAGTCAATGCGCGAACCTATTGGCGTGAAGCCACAACTGCCTACAATAAAATACCTTTTACGACCAAAACCAATACAGAATTGGACGACCATGTGACAAAAACGGCATTGGCGGGTATGTTTAGTTTGGTAGAAGAAAAGGAAAAAGGCATTCGTTCAAATGTTAATTTGCGGACAAGCGACCTTTTGAAAAAGGTGTTTGGACAGCAGGATAAAAAATAAAAATTGAGCTACTTTAAGGGCATAAAAAAACAAGAGGCAACACTGTCTCTTGTTTTTTTTTACCCTATTTATGTATGCTCATCTTTTTTGTAACAACAATTTTTTGCTATTATTTCCAGTAATCAACATCGCGCCGTTTTCAATATAGTATTTGCCCAAATCTACTGTTTGCTTTTGACCATTTTCTGAACCGATGATAAAAATATGTTGATTTTGGACGTACCAACTAACATTGGGTAAGGGCATAGGTTGACCTTTATCAGATGAATTACCAGAATAATTACCACCACTCACACTCACTGAGCTGCCACCATCGGACAAAGAGCCATCTGCAAAAAAGATAAGGCTTTGAGAGGAGGAACTGCCAAAAAAATTATCTCCTGAACCTGAGTTATATTGTTGTTCATTCACCCATTTGCCGACCAGATTAGGGTCAATTTTGCCGCCAGAAGGCATTTTAGGCTTGATATACTGAGGGGCCTGTTCAGCCACTTTTGCAGAATTCGAAGTCGTTCCTTGCCTTGTAAAATCCACTTGCATATCATTTTTTTGACCTAAAACTTCAATGGTCATATTCATCAAAAGATGATTGTCTTTAATACTTCCATTCAGAAGAAAAGTAAGATTATATGTTTTTTCAACGGCTGTACCTGTCATTTTTGAACCATTTGAAGTGGCGGTCACTCCATAAACCTGTTGGCTGTCGGTCATTTTTCCAACAAGCGTATTATTGGTTGATGCCTGTAATATTAGTTTAATATTGTCGCCATTAAGCACGCCTGTATATGTACCAATAAATGGATTTTGAGCTAAACCCATTGAGTAAAAAGCAGACGAAAAGAGAACTAAAATTATTGATTTCATATTTTTTCCTATGTTTTTATTGTGATTTTTAACAAAAATATGGAATTGGCAGAAATTGGTCAAAAAATTGATTGTATAATTTGTGCAAAAAGAAAATGAATACAAATCCGACTACTAAAATTCAATGTTCAATTTTTTAATATAAACTTTTACGAACGTCAAAAACTCTTAACGATGACTAAAAACATACTATCCTTAATCGCATTTATGGTGCTGTTCACATCAATTCAGGCTCAAGATGTCTCTTTTCGCTTGAATAATTACAAGTTAAGCCCTAAGATTAAACTGGAAAATGTTATTCATGGTGCTGAAATCGGTTACGTCCAACACATGAATAAATTTTTAGACCTTTATGTGCCTTTACGCCTTAATCCACGCGGAGATGTAGAAACGACTCAAAATTCCATTAAAACAAAAACTACTGAAATTGGCAATTTTGGATTAGATGTTGCCCTTCAAGCCAAATTAGATAATGGGCGGCGTCTCCTCGTCCCTTTCATTTCGGTAGGTTTAGGAGCAGACTTTTATGATAATGGTATGGCTTATGGTGCGCCCGTTGGGGCGGGTTTGAATGTTAGAATTAACTCAAAAACATTCATTACAATAGCCAATTTTTATCGTTTTGGTATGACTAAAGAAACACCCAAAGGCTGGGTCCACTCTTTGGGTGTTACTGTTGATTTAAGAAAAATAGAAACCAAATTCACGCCGCCGCCTATTTCAAAGGAGCAAGAATATCAAGACCGACAATTAGCCGCCGCTAAGTTACAAGCAGAGGCAGAGGAACGTGCTAAATTGGAAGAAGAAGCCGCCGCTAAAGCTATTTTAGAAGCAGAGGCTCAGGCTAAAGCGGAAGCACTACTCGCAGAAGCCGAAGCAAATGCCAAAGCTGAAGCTCAAATTGAACCAGTTGTCGTATCTGAAGAAGTGAAAAAAGTCTTAGACTATGCCTTGAAAGGTGTGCAGTTTGAGTTAGGCAGTGCGCTTTTAACAACGACTTCATACAGTAGTTTGGACGAGGTTGCTACGACTTTGGCGACAAATCCAGAACTTAAAATTAGTATTGAAGGTCATACCGACAAAGTAGGTAACGACGCCATCAATCTCAAACTTTCAGAAGCAAGGGCAAATACATGTATGACTTACTTGATTTCAAAAGGTATTTCTTCAGAACGTTTGAAAGTGGTCGGCTATGGTTCAGCACGTCCAGTTGCAGATAATGATTCGGAGGAAGGGCGCAGCAGAAACCGGCGTGTTGAGTTTATACCATTTTAAACACGCATATTTAAAAAATTGAAAACACCGAATCCCAGATTTTCTCAACAGCAGAAAATCTGGGATTCTTATTTTGTCTAAACCAAAAATGTCTAACTTGCTGCCTTATTTTCAACTAAACAAATCGTCAAAATGAAAAACGTTTTTTTCCTTCTTTTACTCTGCATCGGCTGCACAGCCAAAAAAGATGTGAGCAACCAACCCATTGTTTTTGTAGGCACTTACACTCAAAATTTGGGTTTTGTGGATGGCAAAGCATCTGGCATTTACACTTGCCGTTTGGACATGGCTACGGGAGAATTAACCGTTGTGGATTCCATTGGTGGCATCGCAAACCCATCTTTTGTAACCGTTTCTCCTGATAAAAAATACCTGTATGCTGTGGCTGAAAACGGTGGAAAACCTGAAGCACCCTTCGGAAGCGTCGTTGCATATAAAATTACTGAGGGGGGTAAACTTTTGAAAATCAATGAAGTATCGAGTTATGGTGCAGCACCCTGTTTTGTAGAAACTGACCAATCGGGCAAATGTGTCTATGTTGCTAATTATTCAACAGGTAATGTGGTAAGTTATTCTGTGAAAGAAGATGGTGGCTTGACGGACTCTATTTCAACACACCAACACGTAGGCGAAAGCAATGCTTGGGCGCATCAATTTATCCAATCGCCTGACGGCAAATATTTACTCTCATGCGACAAAGGAGCAGATAAAATTTTTGTTTATGACTATCAAAAAGATGCAAAAATAGGCCCCCTCAGTAATTTGACCATTGACATGGCAAAAGGTGCTGGACCGAGACATTTGGCCTTCAATCCCTTGAATCCCAATCTTTTTTATGTGATTAATGAAGTGAATAATACGATTTGCGCTGTAACTTTTGGAGAAAAAAGTACCATCAATGAAACCGTCTCTACATTACCCGCTGATTTTATAGGGCTAAATACGACGGCTGAAATTCAAGTGCATCCTAACGGCAAGTTTGTTTATGGCTCAAATAGAGGTCATAATTCGATAGTCGGCTTTAAAGTAAATGAAACGACAGGAGCATTAAGTTTGATAGGACATGAATTTACAAAAGGACTTGCACCACGTTATTTTATGATTACGCCAGATGGTTCGTTATTATTGGTTGCCAATCAAAATTCAAACAATATTGTCGCCTTTAAAATTGACCAATTGACAGGAAAATTGACTCCAACGGGTGCAAATAGCCCTGTTTTTACGCCTGTTTGCTTGAAAATGCTTTAAATTAAATATGAAAGGCGACACTATTTATTGAAGATAGTGTCGCCTTTCATACTTCATACTTATTCACGGTTTCCAAATAGTGACTGCAGTAGAATCACCTAATGTAAAATCTGATTGACAAGTAGCTGTCATAATGCAGCGACACCGCCGACAAACGGTATCACAATGCACATTTAGCATTTCCTCTGGTAAATCGAAAGCCGTTCCATTATTAAAAATCCAGAAATATTCTCCATTTTTTATAAACCGCTTAACTTCAGTATTTGGCTTATTAGCGATTCGCATTGCCTCAATTTTCGCTTCGATACAAGCTGAAGTTTCAGGAGAAGATACTCCATAATCTTTGCAAGCAGCGCTGATAAATAGAGAGACTAAGAGTAAAAAGGGAAAGGTTTTCATATTACTGTTAATTTTAGGCAAATAACAGAATAAAAATTCAAATAATTGACTAAAGTCAAGCCTTTTAGTGTAAAATTTTATATATCAACTCTTTTAACAATTCCCCTTCCACTATCCCATCGGCATTTACGCCTTTTGCTTTTAAGTCAAATTCACGAAGTAAAGCAAACACTTGCTCTAATTTAGGACGTGGATATTGCCGCAACGCCGCCGAATAATCCTTCAAAAACCACTCAGAACGCAAACCCAAAGCCTTTACTTGGTCATTAGGCGATTTATTTGTCAAAAATGCTAATTGATATATTTTCGAAAAATAATTATATAAAGTGCCTATAACCATCACAAAAGGTGCATCTTTTGGGTTTTCATGGAAATAACGAGCAATTTTATTGGCTTGTAATATATTACGCGTACCGAGTGCTTTTTGTAATTCAAAGACATTGTATTCACGACTGATACCGATATATTTCTCAATATGCTCAACTGTGATCCCCTCAGTACTTTTAAGGTTTAATTGCAGTTTTTCCAATTCATTGATGATTTTACCTAAGTCCATACCCAAGTATTCAACCATCAAATCCAAAGCATCGGGTGCAATCGTCATCTTATTGTCTTTCAACCAGTTGCGTATAAAATCAGGCACTTGATTTTCGTACAAAGGTTTAGACTCAAACAAAACAGCGTGTTTCGTCAAGGACTTGGCAAAGGCAGAACGCCCATCAATTTTTTTATGTTTATGCGCTATCAAAAGTATCGTACTACTGAGAGGTGCCTCGATATACTTTTGCAACTGCGCCAATGAAGACATATTCTGCGCCTCTTTGATAATGACCACTTGTATCGGCGACATCATCGGATACCGTCTTGCGTTGTCCACAACGGTCATCGAATCAACCTCTTTGCCATACAAAACGACTTGATTGAACGACTTTGAAGCCTCGTCAAGTATCTCATTTTCAATGACTTCTGTAATGGCATCAATAAAATAGGGCTCTTCGCCATGTAGGAAGTAAACAGGTTTGTACTGCTTCTTGCGGATGGACTGGATAATTTCTTTGTATTCCAAAATAAATAGTTATTGATTCTTCTCTTTCAACATTGCTCTAAGTTGCTCATTTTCGAGACGAAACTGCTCAAGCATAGCGTCTTTCTCTTCAAGTTTTGCGTCTTTTTCTTCAAGCATGGCGTCTTTCTCTTCAAGTTTTGCGTCTTTCTCTTTGAGCATAGCTTCGTTCTCTTTCATAGCAGCATCATATTTTGCTCTTTCTCTATTTAAAAGTCTATCAACAGCATCTTCTGCGTCCATTTGATGGCTCAATTCTGCATCAGCTGCCGCTTTCGTTAGACGACGCACCATTTTTTTAACAAGTGGATTCTCTGGTTTCCCTTGATAATCAATGCGGTGTTTATCTTCTGTCGCATTGTCTTGATTGAATATTTCTAATACTTGTTCCATGTCATTTTGCTGTTTTAATTTAAGCCTCGGAATTTGAATCGTATAGCTTTCATGAGTGAGTAAATTTATAAAATCTTCTTCCACTTCTAATGTCTCCTTGGTTACAGCGTCCTTAAAACTCCTTTGCACTTTCAATACAGGTATCGGTACGTTTTTTAATGTAAAACCCAAAAAATAAATCGTAATAATTTCTAAAGGAACACTAATTTGCTGCCCATTTTCATCATCAATTACGTCATCTTCCAGATAGTTTTTTGCTAAATATTTGCGGAAACGCACAATATCATAAGATTGTTTAGCTTTCTGCAACTCAATCAGGATTTTCTTCTTTTCGCCATTTTCTAAATGTATAATGGCTTTAAAATCAAGGCGAAAAATACGAATATCGCCCGTTTCCGTTTTGACCAATTCCTCTTGTGATTTCACAACAAGGTGCTCAATCTTTATATCTAAAATTGTTGAAAGCAGCTCTTTCGCTATGTCTAAATCGTCTAAAAGATATTTAAAAACGACATCATAGATAGGGTTGGCTATTATCATAGTTTTCTCTTAGTTTTTTGCAAAATTAAACAATATTAGCTGGGTTTACAACTTTTTAGCACATATTACTAAGCGGTGCTTTTAGAATTGTTGCTTCCATAATTCCTATATTTTCTTGATAATTTTAATTTTATACAAAAATAATCTAAATTCTATGACTTTCCACCGCCCCCTCAGTAAATTTGCGGTTCAAAAAATTAAAACAATGAAAAGACCTCTGATTTTAGTCGTTAATGACGACGGTATTACCGCCCCAGGCATCAAAGCATTGGTTGAAGTGGCGACAACCCTCGGCGAAGTCCTCGTCGTAGCGCCCAACTCTCCTCAATCGGGCATGGGTCATGCGATTACGATTCACGACCCTTTGAGATTGCATAAAACTAAAACATTTGGCGACCATATCGAGAGTTACGAATGTTCAGGTACGCCTGTGGATTGTGTGAAATTGGCGCATCATGTCGTCGCCAAAAACAAAGGTCGTGAGATTGACCTTTGCATTTCAGGTATTAATCATGGCTCAAATGCGAGTTTGAACATTATATATAGTGGCACGATGTCTGCTGCAATGGAAGCCTCTTTGGAGGGCATTCCAGCAGTTGGTTTTTCATTGTTGCATTATTCATGGGATGCGGATTTTGAACCTTCTAAGTATTTTGTGCGTCAAATATGTGAGTTCATGCTCAATAATACCTTGGAAACGACAAAATTACTAAATGTCAATATCCCAAAATTGCCTTTGGCAGACATAAAAGGCATCAAAGTTTGTCGCCAAGCAGTCGGGCGTTGGATTGAAGCCTTTGTCGAAAGTAAAGACCCTTCGGGCAAACCTTATTACTGGATGAGCGGCAAATACGAATTACTTGATTCAGGCGACGACCATGATATCTGGGCTTTGGAAAATGGCTATGTCAGTGTTGTTCCTTCAAACCATGATTTGACTTATTATCAAGGCATTAATGAAATGAAAGCTTTGGAATTTGAAATGGCTTCCTAATTTTGCGTTTTATAAATTTACAAATAAATAAAATATGTCTAAAATTCTCATTATTGGCGCAGGTGGCGTCGGACAAGTTGTCGTACATAAATGCGCGCAGCACCCCTCAGTATTTTCTCAAATAATGCTTGCAAGTCGGACTAAATCGAAATGTGATAAAATCGCACAAGGCGTTGAAAATCAATATGGTGTAAAAATACAAACAGCTAAAATTGATGCAGAAGATGTACCTGCTTTGGTCAAATTGATTCGTCGTTTCAAACCTAAAATGGTCTTAAATGTCGCTCTACCTTATCAAGATTTGACCATAATGGATGCTTGTTTGGAAGCAGGAGTTCATTACCTTGATACGGCGAATTACGAGCCGAAAGACGTGGCAAAGTTTGAATATTCATGGCAATGGGCATACCAAGACCGTTTCAAAGCAGCGGGTTTAATGGCTGTTTTGGGCTGTGGTTTCGACCCAGGTGTGACGAATATTTATACGTCTTATGCTGCCAAACACCATTTTGATGAAATTCATGAACTCGATATTGTAGATGCCAATGCAGGTTCTCATGGCAAGGCATTTGCGACCAATTTCAATCCTGAAATCAATATTCGTGAAGTCACTCAAATGGGCAAATACTACGAAAATGGTGAGTGGATTGAGATTCCACCTCATTCCATTATGAAACCTTTGAATTATCCTGAAATTGGGCCTAAAAACTCATACGTTATATATCATGAGGAATTGGAAAGTTTGGTCAAACATTTCCCTACCCTCAAACGCGCACGTTTTTGGATGACATTTGGCGACGAATATTTAACACATTTACGGGTCATTCAAAATATCGGTATGGCAGGCATCGAACCCATAAACTTTAAAGGTAAAATGATTGTTCCATTGGAGTTTTTGAAGGCTGTTTTGCCAAATCCAGGTGATTTAGGTGAAAATTATACAGGTTGGACTTCCATCGGCTGCCGCATCAAAGGCATCAAAAATGGTCAAGAAAAGACGTATTATGTCTATAACAACTGCTCACATAAAGCCGCTTACGAAGAAACAGGTACACAAGGTGTTAGCTACACAACTGGCGTTCCCGCGATGATTGGCGCGATGATGATGATGACAGGCGAATGGACGGGCGCAGGTGTTTGGAATGTTGAACAACTCAATCCAGACCCTTTTATGGCAAAACTAAACGAATATGGTTTGCCGTGGCATGAGCAGCACAATATTGATTTAGAAGTTTGATAATGGATAATGAATAATGGATAATGGATAATGGATAATGGATAATGGATAATGTATAATGTTTAGAAATTATCCATTATCAACTATCCGTTTTAAACTAAAAAAGAATGTTTACAGGAATAATTGAGAATTTAGGAACAATTACTAAAATTGAAAAGGAAGGAACGAATGTTCATTTCACTATTGATTCGGCTATTTCAAAGGAATTGAAAATTGACCAAAGCCTTTCACACAATGGCGTTTGTTTAACTGTTACTGCACAAGGCATTGATAGTCATACAGTTACATCGATTGAAGAAACTTTATCTAAAACCAATTTAAAAACTTGGGCAGTTGGCGATAAAGTCAATCTTGAAAGAGCGATGGTTGCTGGCGGACGTTTGGACGGTCACATGGTTCAAGGGCACGTGGATACCACAGGTATTTGCATCGAATACGAAGACCGCAAAGGTTCTTGGGTTTTTACTTTTCAGTACAAACCGACCCCTCAGTATATTTTAGTGGATAAAGGCTCTATTTGTGTCAACGGTGTGAGTTTAACCGTCGTTTCGCCTACAAATGATACGTTTTCAGTCGCTATTATTCCTTATACTTTTGAAAATACGACTTTTCAAGATATTCATTTAGGGTCTGTCATTAATCTCGAATTTGATATTATAGGCAAGTATATGGCGCGCTATTTTGAAGTTTATCAAGCGAATAAGTGATAAGTGAAAAACGAAAAGTGAAAAAGCGACCCCCTCGTAAGAAGCCGCTTTTTCACTTTTCATTTTTAACTTTTCACTTAAAAATTACATTCTGAATAAAGGACGGTCTGCGTTCCAGATGCCAAATGGAATCATCAACAAAATGATGATTGTGGCCACTAAAAACCAAAAGAAAGCTGTGCGGAATTTACCTGCATCGCTTATTTGCTTTTTAGCTTTAATACTGCCAACTTGAGCAACAATAATACCGATAAGCGTACCGACGAAATGTTCCATACCGAAAAAACGCAGTTCAGATATCTTCATTGAACCCTTCACATCTGCCATAAAAGATTGAACACTTGGACTAAATCCAAAATATAAAACCAAACCTATAAGCAATTGCAAATGCAATGAAGACATAAAAAAGGTGTTTACTTTTTTATCCGCAGCCATCCATTTACGCCCCGATGTAAACCCTTCATAGTTTTTATAAATGGCATAAACAGCCAATATCAAAACAACCCAACGCAACCAAGAGTGTGTAATCAGTAAAAAATTATACATTGATAATCAATTTATTATGTGAAGAAAACTTGTTTCATTGGGGCGAAAATAAGACGAGGTTTTTATATTTTTACCTTTCCTTTCTCATTTATCATTTTATAATATCTAAATTGTATTCCCACAACCTTAGAATACATCGAAAATGTTATTTTTAATAACAAATGCCTTATTTTACCGTTTGAAAACTAAATTTGTGCATTATAGAAACACATAAATTATAAACCTATTTCACTTTTCTAACACATGACACGAACTCATCGCTTTTATAGCCTACTATTACTATTCAGTTTTTTTTCATCTACAATAAATGCTCAATATGCACCCATACGTGAAATGCGGGGAGTGTGGATTGCGACTGTTATGAATATTGACTACCCCTCAGTAAATACGGCTGATGAAAATACCTTGAAATTAGATTGGATAAGACTTATTGATAAACATAAGTCAATGGGTATCAATGCCTTATATGTCCAAATCCGACCTATGGCAGATGCTTTTTATAAGTCTAATCTTGTGCCATGGTCTCGTTTCCTGACAGGGCAATCGGGCGTTGCACCCAGTAATGGCTTCGACCCATTGGCGTTTATGATTCAATCGGCGCATGAACGAGGTATGGAATTTCACGCATGGATGAACCCATATCGGGCTTCCATGGACAACCCCGTAGTAGCGAGTTTTGCAGAAAATCATGTGTTGCGCGCGCACCCAGATTGGTTAATTTTGTATAATAAACGGTACTTGATGAATCCGGGTTTACCCATTGTTAGAGCGCATATTATTGATGTTGTTTCAGAAATTGTCAGAAATTATGACATTGATGCGATTCACTTTGACGACTATTTTTATCCATACAAAAACGGTTCGGAAGTTCTAAACGATTTTGCCACATATACCGCTTACAAAGGACCATTTACAAATATAGAAGATTGGCGACGAAACAACGTTGACCTTTTGATTTACAATTTATCTAAAGCAATTAAACAGATAAAACCACGTGTGCAGTTTGGTATCAGTCCTTTTGGTGTTTGGCGCAACGGTTATAAAGACCCAGAAGGCTCGGACACAAGGGCGGGTTTAACCTGTTATGACGACCTCTATGCCGATGTACGCAAATGGTTGCGTGAAGGTTGGATTGACTATGTTGTGCCACAGGTTTATTGGACGATGGGCTTCCAAATTGCTGAACATGAGCGCATTGTGCGTTGGTGGGCAGCCAATTCAGCTGGAAAACCTGTTTACGTCGGTCATGGTGCTTATCGGGTTGGACAGGCTTCAAATCGGGAACAGAATTGGTCTGACCCGTCCGAAATTCCGCGTCAGATTCAATTGTCTCGTTCTATTCAAAATGTCAAAGGGTCGGTTTATTTTAGCTCTAAATCACTGATTAATAATGCATTAGGTGTAGGCGATAGCTTACGTTACAACTACTATCGTTATACTGCCTTAACACCTGAAGTGATAAAAGATGTCAGTCTTTTAGCTTGCGAACCACCTGAAGTGCGTGCCATGACATCAGAAGCCAATGGACGTGTGCTTTTGAAATGGAAGCCCAGTATGTTGGCATCCAGAAACCAACCTTTCCAATACATTATTTACCGTTTCCCTTGGGGACAAGTGGATTTCACCAACGGACAAAACATCATTGCCATCATCCCAGGAGATCCAAATTTGAAAAATGAATTAACTTTTTTTGATAATAAAGGCAATGATACGAACCTTTATGCAGTGACGGCTTCAGATTGTTTCACCTATGAAAAACCTAAAGAGGTAGTTGTGAAACCCACTCCTAAGCCACCTGCTTCTCCAGCGACGACACATACAAAGAAAAGAATTCCTTGGTGGAAAGGTTTTTGGCGGCGTGTTTTTGGAAAATGAGTTTTAATTAGGAATTAGGAATTAGGAATTTACGCAATTCATTCCTAATTCCTAATTGAATACCCCCTCAGTAAAAATAGATTCTCAGAAGGTGTTTGGTCAGAAAAAATCAATTCGATAAGTAAAATTCTGATTTTTAGGATTACATTTGCAGCCGAATTGGGAAATATTGGTCTCGTAGTACAACGGATAGTATGGAAGTTTCCGAAGCTTTTGATACAGGTTCGATTCCTGTCGGGACCACAAAACAATTCAAAGCATTGTAAGTCAAAGACTTATGATGCTTTTTTTTACATCAAAAAATGTCTTAAAGTATAATGTTTTGATATAGACTTTTCACCTTATCTTTACTTTTCTAAACAACAAGAATAATGTAAAAATAAAAAAAAGCCTAAAAATGATACCTCTCATTAGAAAACGATTTGTTTTAGACCCGTTTCCTTTTAAAAAAGTACTTTTCCTAAGCATTTTGCTGCTTTTTGGCGTAAAAGCCCATGCCCAATTTCAAGTTCAAACAAACCTAAAAGAATCTCGGTGCAGTGCCAACGGGCAAATTACCTTAAAAGTCACAGGCGGTACACCACCGTACAGCTATCAATTATTGGGTTCAACACGCCCAGTTCAAACAAGCGAAATCTTTGATTTACTGCCACCAGCCATCTATCAAATTCGCATAACAGATAATTTAGGGGCGAATATGGTTGTTAATGCTACGATTTTGGGCAATTATCAAACGCCAACAACCCAATGCTCTGTCAATGCCTATGATGTGACTTTGACGACAACGGGCGGACGACTACCCTATCGCTACGCCTATGCTTTATTCAACAGTCAAAACTTTTCAAACCCACAAACGAGTTCATTTTTTCCTTGTTTACCCATCGGTACACACAATTTTAGGGTTTATGATAGTTGCGATAATTTCCATACGACACCTTGTAAAATTGATGTAAAACCCCTTATTGACACCGTTAGTTGCGAACAAATCAATGGCAAAGTCAATATCAAAACCAAAGGATTCAGCGGTGGCGTACCTCCTTACCTCTTTACATGCATCAATAATTTTGGCGATACATTTAGGAACACAACAGGCAATTTTTCACAACTCAATGGCTGCGTTTTTACATTCATATTATCTGATAAATGCAGTGAAATAAGACAAATACTCAAATGCTCTACACTGAGGGGGTATGTAAAATGTGCCAATTTCAACTCAAATACGGCGACCGTTTTTGCCGAAGGTGGCGTACCACCCTACCGTTTTCAATCTTTGGATAGGTCAGGGTTCAGCACAACAGGCATTTTCACAGACTTGCCGCCTAATGACAATACTTATGCTTTCAATGTAATTGACGCTTGTGGTGCAAATTTCTTTTTTGATGTGTCAAAGATGACCGTTGTTAGTACTTCGTCAAGCACTTGCCCTTTCACGGGTCGGTTGTTCGTTCAGTTGAGCCAAAACGTCACTTTGTCTGATACCTGCCATCGTTGCTCCTCGTTCTATCCCTATCGTTTCGACTGTATTGATTGCAATCCGCCAACAACAATTATTGATAGTTTCGACAATTTGACGAATCCACAAGCCCCGAATGCTGATTTTTCGCCCATTCCAGCAGGTGTTTATCATTTTGTTGCGACAAATGGCTGCCTTGATACCATTCATTTTAAGTCAGAAATCAGACTAAAACCGCCGCCGTTGACTGTCAAATATGATTGTAAAACCAATACCATTATCGCAAAAACGGACTTAAATGGCTCAACTTATTTCTTAAAAGACTTCTCAGAAAACCTCATTTCCACCAATTCGACGGGCATTTTCACACCACCTTATGCAGGTTTTTTTAGAATTTATGCGACTTATCCCAATTGTGATACCATATATGCGCCTATAAGAACCGACCCAAAGCCTGTGATTTGTTATCGTTTAAGCTCAAAAATGAATGATATTTCAGGACAATGCGAATTTAAATGGGTTTTGGATGCCAAACTTGCCGTTCAGTCTCCTTATCAATTAACTGGAGGTCCAGACAGTATCAACATCACGAATACATCAGGAGATTTTGACAATTTGTCGCCCAACAGCACTTACTATTTGAAAACAGATTGTTCTTTTGATACTATCAAAACAGGTTCTGCTCTGCTGCCCTTATTATTCGTCAAAAACAATTCAAATTGCACTTTTGAAGCTGGGATTTTGGCAACGGGAGGACGTGCAGCCTTTGGTTGTGTAAAACAATACATAGACGAATATGTACTATTTGACAGTATAGGAAACCTTATCACAAAGAACACGACAGGCAAATTTTCATCATTGACACCAGGAAAACTCTACGAAGTCAAAATAAAAACGCCCGAAGGTTGCTACATGCAAAGCCAAAAAATCAGAGCCGTTAAATATGTTCGTCCCACTTTGACAGCCTCCTACGGCATCATTTGCGCAACAGGGCAAACGGCTGGAAATATACGTGCGATACTGAGGGGGGGTACGCCGCCTTTTAATTTTCAAATCACCAGCCCCGCAAACGTCCATCCAAGCATATTTTCAAGAGAAAATACCGTACTTTTTACCGATTTACCGCCAGGCAACTATATTTTAAGTGCTTTCGACTCCTGTGGTGTCAGTTCCGATTTTGCAACAAGCATAGGCGCATTACAATTCACCCCTCAGTATGTCCGCAAATGCGACGGTACTTTGACATTGGAAGTGCCATTTATTGATAGTGCAAACTATAAATGGACAAATAATGCAGGAAATGTCCTTGGAAATGATAGAATTTTGACGTTAAACGATACGACAGCACAGGTTTATACCATCAATATCACCACGCCACAGCCTTGTAGTTTTACAAACAGCATCAATATTCCTCGTTTCTCACCTTCAAAAACAGGGGCAAATGCAGGTTCAGATTTCGTGTCAACCACACCAACGACAAACCTTCGCGCACAGCCTGTGCCACAAGGCACGACAGGACGTTGGCGACAAATAGAACCGAGTTCTGGCACGACTACGTTTAGTAATATCAACAGCCCAAACACATCTATCACCGTCCCCGTCGTCCCTGGCGAATACATTTATGTCTGGGAAGTGACCGATAATTCAAACGGTTGCATCAGTACAGATACGGTCGTGGGCATATTTTGTACCGATGCTTTGGCTATAAAAACCAATATTGCGACAACACCAACGGCTTGCAGAAAAGCGACTGGAAAAGCGACCGTTACCGTCATAAACCCTTCATCTTCATTGACTTATCGTTGGTCAAATGGCAAAACCACCCCCTCAGTAGATAGCCTTGCCGCAGGCATTTATACCGTAACAATCAGTAGTTCGTTGTTTTGTTCACCCCCACGCATTGATACTGTTGTTATCAAAGAACCTAATCCGATTCCGATTCGCATGATTGATACAACTTTGTGTGCAGGCAACAGTATTAAAGTGGGTGCAAAAATCTATGCTCAAAGTGGCATTTTTAAAGACACTTTACAAACAGCGACAGGTTGCGACAGCATTATCAACACAAATTTGCGTATAAACCGTGTACCTATTGAGAATCTGGGTATTATACATAACCTAAATGCAAAATATTGTGGTGACAGCCTTGCCTTAAACACCAAAGGCGATACCGCAGCACTCTACCAATGGCATTGGCAAAATGTCGGCTGCGTGACGTGCCGCAATCCAAGTATTTTGCCCCTTTCGACACCTATATATTATGTGACGATTACGGACAAAACGACACAATGCAGCGCAAAAGACAGTGTAAATGTCCAAATTGAAGGCAGTTTTACGGAACGCATTCCCAACGCTTTTTCACCAAATGGCGATGGTGTCAACGATGTCTTTAATGTCATTCCAGACAATTGTATCAAAATTGTAAAAAGATTAAGGATTTACAACCGTTGGGGGAACTTGGTTTTTGACAAAACAAATTTATCGCCTCAAAAAAATGAAGGTTGGCAAGGGCTGCAAGGCACTAAGGCGATGGCATCAGATGTGTATGTATTCATTATCGAAATTGAATTTATAGACAATACTTTTAAAAAGATTTCGGGCGAAGTCAATTTGATTAATTAATAAATATTAAACCAAATTTTATTTTTTAGTTTAAATTTTATTAAATTTTATATTTTTCAGAAAGGCAATATTAAATACTTTATTAAGAATATAATTTTGTTTTTCAATTATTCAATCATTATAATTTTATACTAAACAAACGCCTTTTTTGTCATTCTGAACGCAGTG
>JANLQI010000213.1:0-3954 GCA_031367705.1 Saprospiraceae bacterium
GTGGATTACACCAATGATGCGAATACTGAAAAGCGCATTGATTGGGGTTTTAACGTCGGTGCAGGACTGTCATTGGGCAAAATGTATTTGGAAGGTCGTTACAATTTGGGTATCAACAACTTATTAGATGACAGTGCCTCAAATTCAAGTTCAAGTGCACCTTATCGCCGCAATCGGGGCATCGGTTTGACAGTAGGCGTTCATTTTTAAGTTCTACTAAGGGCTATCTCAAAAACTAATCCGACTTTTAAAGCACAATACAATGGCGGAGTGATGTAAATCGCTCCGTCATTTTTCGTTTAAAATATCCTTTTCCCTTTCTACCTTTACCCAATAAAATTGTCAAAAGTATTTCCATACATCAAATCATCAAATATGAAAAACCAATTACTCCTTTTATGCCTCGTCGTCCTTTCGGTGCCCATTTTGGCGCAAAAACAGTCTATTGAACAAGTAAAACAAGCGATTCAAGACAAATGGACAACCGTCAACGGCAGTTTTGCGGTCGCTTTCAAAGACTTAAAAACGGGTCAAACCCTCTTTATCAATGAAAAAGAGAACTTTCATGCCGCCAGCACCATGAAAACGCCTGTGATGATTGAGATTTTCAAACAAGCCAAAGCAAGGAAATTCTCTTTGAAGGATTCTATTCCCTTGAAAAATACTTTCAAAAGCATCGTTGACGGCAGTCCTTTCAGTTTGGATATTACCGACGACAGTGCGGACAGTATGTATCAGAAAATTGGTCATAAAATGACGATTTATGACCTCACGTATCAGATGATTATCCGCAGCAGCAACTTGGCAACCAATGTACTGATTGATTTGGTCAATGCTAAAAACGTCAACGCCACCATGCGCACGTTTGGCGCAAAAGACATCCAAATACTGAGGGGGGTAGAAGACACCAAAGCCTTTAACGCAGGGCTGAACAACACCGTCACCGCCTACGATTTGATGTTGATTTTTGAAAAAATAGCCAAACACAAAGCTGTTAACAAACGGGCATCGAAAGAAATGATTAGGATATTGACCGACCAGCATTTTAATACCATTATTCCTTCAAAATTGCCCAAAACGGTTGTTGTTGCACATAAAACAGGCAGTATCACAGGCGTTCAAAACGATTCTGGCATTGTTTATTTGCCTGATGGACGGCAATATGTGGTTGTTCTTTTGTCAAAAGGCTTGACAGATGTGAATGCAGGTGTTGCGGCATTGGCAGATATTTCTGAAATATTGTATCAATACGTGGCTTTTTAGTTCAAAAACTAATTTTATACTGAGGGGGTAGCCAATTGGATTCAAATCTTAGGGAGATTTGGAATCTCCCTAAGATTGTGTATATTCCAACAATGCCAAGCAGCCGCCACGTCTTCAATCGCAATGCCCAAAGATTCAAAAACGGTCTTTTTATGCACATCCACACCGATTTTATGCGTCAAAATGTCGTGAATATCCGCTTTTATGATGTCTGAAACCGTCCGTTCTGTCGTTGCTGCCAGAATAATATCGCCTGCTTCATGGTGTGCAGAGGTGTAAGAGTCCACATAAACATCGGCTTGCAACACAATGTCGCTATCCAATTCACGTCTATCAGCCGAGCAAGCACCAACGGCATTAATATGCACATGCGGTGTCAACCAATCGTTAAAAATGACAGGATTTGAGGCAGATGTAACGGTGCAGACGATGTCGGCATCTTTAACCGCTTCTTTTGCAGTCGAAAAGGCTTTTATATTTATCGCAGATCCCGAGGAAATCGGGAGGGGGTGCTTTTGAGCCATTTTCTCTACAAACGCCAATGCATTATCATAGTTTTGACTCCAAACGTTTACATGCTTTATGGGTCTGACCAAACAAATGGCTTCAAGATGTTTTTCCGCTTGAACACCGCTACCGATTAAGCACAATGTTTCAGCCTCTTTTATGGCTAATAAATCGGTCATCAAAGCACTGACCGCTGCCGTTCTGATACCTGTAATACTGTCCGCATCAAAGCTTGCAATTAGTTGCCCCGTCTCCGTTTCAAACAGATTGACAATGCCTTGATGTGAACTCAAATCTTTTTTATAGTTATCAAAAAAAACGCTCAATACTTTAACACCCATAACCTTATATGGCTTGATATAGGCGGGCATCAAACCCATCAAACCCGCACCATTGGGCAATGGAATGATGTTCCGTAAGGGATTTAGCGTTTCTTCTTCTAAATTCAGCGAAAAAACAGCCCGCATCACGTTTATACACTCGTTCATGGGCAACAGTTGCTCGATTTGTTTTGCGTCAAAAAATGTCATTGTCTTTGTTTTAGGAGGTATAGTAAACAGAAAATGGGATAGTTTTAGTTTATATTGCAATAAAAACTAAAACTATCTCATTTTCTGTTTACTATACCTAACCCAACCATCTAAATCTTTATACCTTCGCCACCGATTTTGGTTGTCACGCCCCAAAGCGCGACATTAAAAGGGAATTTGGTGAAAATCCAAGACTGTTCCCGCAGCTGTAAGTCGGTTTTGAACTTATTTTTTAAGCTCATCAAACACTTTTTATCATTTAAGTCACTGTTTAAACCTCTTTTTACTGAGGGGGTGAATGGGAAGACGGTAAAAAGCCAACGAGTCAGAAGACCTGCCCGAATCTCACGAATTCAAAACCTGCGGGAAAACAGGAAAGAACGAAAAGTGATAAGTGAAAAGCGAAAAGTGATGAGTGGCAATACGTCCTCTCGCTTTTCACTTTTCATTTATAACTTTTCACTTTCCTTCTGTGGGTGAATAAGTTCGGGAAAAACTTATATTATTCACCAATTTCTTAATTTTTTTATGAAAAACATTCAATTTTGGGCAATTCTCATTGCCTCAACGGTTCTTGTTGCGGCTTGTGGCAAAGAGACAGAACCGACTGCCGTCCAACCTTATCAAAACACTGTATTTATTACGCATGAAGGCGCATTTTCAGGCGGTACAGGCACCGTTAGTTCGTACACCCGCACTGTTGGCGGTCTTAAAAACGACATTTTTGGGGCTGAAAACGCAGGTGCAGCGATTGGCAACATTTTGCAATCTATGTCTGTTGCCAATGGTAAGGCGTATCTCGTCGTCAACAACGCCAATAAGTTGATGGTGGTGGATGCGAACACGTTTAAGTTCCAAGATTCTATTGTTGGCACAACTTTGCCGCGTTATTTCCTTAATATTGACGATAAAAAGGCTTTTGTCAGCGAATGGGGCAGCAATGGCGTTGTCGGTGCGGTCAAAGTATTGGATTTGGCGACGAAAAAATTCACTAAAACCATCGCCACAGGCAAAGGCGCAGAGCGTTTGTTGCGTGTTGGAACGGCTGTTTGGGCTGTCAACAACGGTGGTTTTGGTAGCGACTCAACGGTGGCGATTATTGACGTGGCTACGGAAGCTGTAACGTCAAAAATCAACGTTGGTGTTGCGCCCAACAGTCTTGTGCAAGATGTCAATGGCGATGTATGGGTCTTGTGCGGTGGTTCATGGGGTGCAGCGAATGGCAAATTGTTACAAATCAAAAACAATGCGGTGGTAGCGACTTTTAATGTGCCACAAGGTTCAAGTTCTTTGGTTATTTCTAATACCAAAACGACGCTGTATTTTGTTGGTGGTAAAGCTATTTATCAAAAAGATTTGACCACAACCACCCCCTCAGTATGGATTGACAAACCTGCCACATCTGTGACCTTTGCATCCTTATATGGCTTAGGTATTGACCCAAAAACAGGCAATGTTTTTTGTGCCGATGCTAAGGATTTTACGAAAGCAGGCGTTGTTTATGTGTTTAACAGCACCAAAACGCTTCAAGATTCTTTGAAAACAGGGATTGCACCAAGTAATTTTTGGTTTCAATAGAATGATATGACTTTTTTAGACCACTGATTGTACTGATGCGACTGGTTTTCGCTGATTTTTTATGATAAAAAATCAG
>JANLQI010000214.1:0-8591 GCA_031367705.1 Saprospiraceae bacterium
AACCCCAAAATTATAGGTGGATAAGCGCACCTCTATCTTACCACTCACACCTTTCTTTTTCATAATAAAACAAGCCCTTCCGCTCTGCTTGATATTATTTTTTTAAAAAATAGGTTAAATTTCAATAAAAAGCGGGTTTGAAATGTTAAAGTTTACAAAACAGCGATTTATTTGTGATATAAATTTTGATATTACAAAATAATAAATGAATATTTGCATAATACCTTACCGTATTAGAGCAGAACAAAAACGCCTAAGCGTTTGTAAATTTAATTTTTTCACCACAAAAAAACGTTGAATATGAAAAACGTTAAGACCCGCGAAGAAATGTTAATACTTCGCCAAAATGAGCTGACTGCTCGAAACAATTACATTGCCGCTTTTACAGAGTATCATGACTCATTGAGTATGACTACAAATTCAAAAACAATATCTTGTGGCGATGACCGATTTCCAATTATCCAAAAGGTATTAAGAGGTTTTGAAGAGGATACAAATCTTCTTTTTCCTGAAGAGGTCGTAAAAGGTACGTTTGTAGAAACAGCTGATGAATATCAATATTTGATGGGCATTGTTACACAAGTTGATAAAATAAAAATAAAGGCAACCAATAAAAAAGTGAATTTGGGTATCCAATTGGCAGATGGTTTCCAAACGATTCACAATCATGTGACTTTGAAGTCCAATAAAAATGATAAATATATTGATTTAGCCAAAGATACTGCCCTTTACAATGACCCTAATGGGAAAAGAAAAGAAAACAAATTGGCGAAAAAAAGAACAGATAGAGCCTCAAAAAAATGCCACCCACTGTATAAAATGATGATTTGGTGAGATAGGGTAAGCTGTCTCACACCATCAAAAAACAATGTCGCAATATCTGTTTATAGATATTGCGACATTGTTTTTTGATTTCCCAATATCTATTTTTGATTTCCCAATATCTGTTTTTGATTTCCTAATATCTGTTTTTGATTTCCCAATATCTGTTTCCTATGTACGGATATTGTTTTTGATGATTATTTTAAAGAAAATAGAAAAGCCTTCTCGCTAAAAATGAAAAGGCTCCCCCTAAGTATCAAATGAAAAAATAAGGCTTTTTTTTAAATTTTTGAAAAAACCATATCCATCACCGTTGTTTCCAAATGTTCCGCCTGTTTAACCATCTCATCAGCTTCCGCCAAAACCTTTTCGATATACACCTTATCTTCAAACCCTGAAGTATTAATTTTCACATTCAAATAAGCCCCACGCACAGCCGCCCTTGCACACAGCGCACCAACGCCTGCATCAGAAACCGAATTAGGGTTGCCGAAATCTGCCATTTTTTGAATAATACCAAAACTTTCCAAAGACAAGCGCATTGTACTGAGGGGTACTTCAATTGCCAATTTTGTCGCCGCTGTCATCGCTTCTTTGCGTTTAAGTCGTTCATTTTCAGAGCCTTTTGGCAAACTCATGGCGTTCATAATGGCATTAAAAGCGGCAGTGTCTTCATCAACTTTGTGCAACAGCGCATCTTTAAGTCGTTGTCCTTCTTCTGCAATATCACTAAAAATTGCCCATTGAGTATCCCAACCTCGTTTATGACTGCTTAAATTAGCGACCATCGTTGCCAATGAAGCACCCAATGAGCCGACATAAGCGGCAATAGAACCACCGCCAGGCGCAGGACTTTCAGAAGCCGTTTCGTCCGCAAAGGCTTTTAAAGTCATTTTACTGAGGGGGGCAGATGTAGCGTCTTCGAGCAAATATTCAATCACACGTTTTTGTGGGTCAAAAGGTGATAATTCATCTAAACCAAAGGTTTTAACAGCTATTTTAATCAATTCCGCTTCTGAAACACCTGCTGAACGCTCTTGTTTTTTCAAAAAATATTTACCTGCATCGAGCAAAACTTGCTTCGGTACAAGCCCAACAAGTTCAGAACCAGTCACCCGCATACCGCGTTTTTCAGCCGATTTACAACACTCATCAAAAGCAATATGCAAAGGCGTATCTTTCAAATTTGTCAAATTCATAGACACTTGTGCAACGCCATATTCCTCAATAAACCAACCAATGCCTTTGACGGATTTACAAGCACCCGCCACACGTTTAGGTTCGCCAGTAGTATCAAGTACCTTTTTGCCTTTTTCGTCCAACAAAACACGTCCTTGTTCACGCACATCAAAAGCGACTGAATTGGCACGTCGAACGCTTGTTGTATTCAAATTGACATTATAGGCTACTAAAAAATCTCTTGCACCAATGACCGTTCCACCTGCTTTGGCATTAAAAATGGTTGGTCCAAAATCGGGTTTCCAATCTGGTTTTTGTAGTTTTTCTTTCAAACCTTCATATTCACCCGCCCGAATTGTCGCCAAATTGCGCCGTTCAGGTCGTGTAGCCGCAGCTTCGTACAAAAAGACGGGAATACTGAGGGGGTCGCCGACCATTTCACCAAGCTTCCTCGCCCACTCTGCCGTCTCTGCCATTGAGATATTGGCAATCGGCACAAGCGGACAAACATCGGTTGCGCCCATGCGTGGATGTTCGCCTGTGTGTTTGGACATATCAATCACTTCCGCTGCCTTTTTGATGGCTTTAAAAGCCGCTTCAATCACTGCGGCAGGTTCGCCAACAAAAGTCACAACCGTCCGATTGGTTGCTTTACCTGGGTCAACATTGAGGAGTTGAACGCCTTCAACGGCTTCGATTTCGTCTGTAATTTGACGGATTACTGAGGGGTCGCGTCCTTCGCTGAAATTGGGAACACATTCGATAAGTTGTTTCATAATTGCAAAAATTGATTTTATTTGATAAAGTAAAAACGGCTTTATAAAAATGCGCTTATTCGACATGGAATAAGCGCATTTTGAAGTCAAAAAGTGATATTTGACACGAATTCCACTAATTACACGAATTTAATGAAATCTTAAAAATTCGTGTAATTAGTGGAATTCGTGTCAAACATTAATTCACTGAAAAATAAGGTACTTGAGTTGTAAAAACATTATAAAAAGTCAATGGACAAATCACGTATTTCATATAACGGGTTAAAGGTAAAGCACGAATCATCACCAAAACTTCGGCTTCTGAATCGGCATTAAAAACTGCCCAAACCTTGCCACTTTCAAGCGAAACGGCATAACTGACCAATTTACCTTCTGTAAAAAATTCATTGATGACGGAACGCTGTTCGGGTATCCGATTAGAAAAACGGTCTGTTAAAATGGCTGGCATTGAGAAGTCCACCATGTATTGATTCGTGTCGTTAGGCATATTTATGTGACCAATTTTAAGTTTGGCTATTGTCACAAAGTTAAGGGAAAAAAGACAATGCCGAAGGATAGAATTGTCTTGAATCAAGAAAATAGTGTTAGTTTGCGTCTTTCTTTACATTTTCTTTTCTAATTACAAAACTTAAAATCTTAATAATAATGACACTTTTATTCGATTTAATGGGTAATGTGGGCGGTTTTACGCTTGTTAAAATGCTCGTTCCCGCTTTTATGTCTATCCTTTTTTTACAATCTGGTTTGGACAAAGTTTTTGATTACAAAGGCAATCTCGATTATTTCACAGACCATTTCAAAAACTCCCCCCTCAGTAAAACAGTCGGTTTGCTGATGCCAACGATTACAATTTTGGAAGTTGCTGCGGGTATTACTTCTGCTATCGGAACGATAGCACTACTTTTTGGCAGTGAAATTTGGGCTTTTGTAGGTTTGATGCTGTCAGGTGTTTCCTTATTGGCTTTGTTTTTTGGACAACGTGTCGCAAAAGACTATGCAGGAGCAGGTGTTTTGACGGGTTATTTTATTTTAGTTGTTTTGGGTTTGCTGATATTGTCGTAAATTGAAAATTGGGAAATTGAACCAAAATAGCTTAAATTTGCTTGAAAAATAACAAATCCATATTCTAATAAAAAAAGTACGGGTATGCAAACCATTGAATTGAAGAAAGGTTTAGAAGTCGGTTTAGACGAATTGGCTCAACGTTTATCTCAGTTAGATAGCGTTGAGTTGAGTATCTTTTTTTCTAAATTGTACGATAAAATTATGGGACAACCTCAATTTAATAACCTTTCACAAGAAACCATTTTATTAAAAAAAATAAAAAATGCTGTTCCTCCATCTGTTTTAAAGCACTACCAAACTTTACGCAAAAAAGCGAGAGAACAAGATATTAGTGAAAAAGAACGTCAAGAATTATTATTGTTAAGTGACTTCATTGAAGAAAAAAGTGCTAAAAAAGTCAATTTATTGGCATCTCTCGCCCAAATGAGGCAAATTCCATTATCAGATTTACTGCAAGAATTCGCTATCAAAAGTATCTCTTGAAAATGGCGAAACGAAAACGGTTTTCTGAAAATGAACGAAGTTTTATCGTTAAAAGAGCGCAAGCTTATTGCGAATATTGTAAAACGTTTGTTCCCGATACATTTGAAATCGAACATATTATTCCAGTAATTCAAGGAGGAACAAATGATTTAGACAATCTCGCCTTATCATGTGGCGGCTGTAATAGCCGTAAAAGTTCTAAAACAAACGCCATTGACCCTTTAACAGGAATTGAAGCACCTCTTTTTCATCCTCGAAATGATATTTGGCAAGAGCATTTTGAATGGACGGATAATTATACACAATTAATAGGCATTTCTCCAATTGGAAGAGCGACAATTTAATTGTTACAGTTGAATCGAGCAGGTCTAATCAGTTTGAGATTGATGCTATACAAGCATGATAATTATCCACCAAAATAATTTCAAATTTCCCAATATCTGAAAAATAAAAAAAACGTCGGTAGCACTGTTGCTTTGCCGACGTTACCCTATGAGAGAATCATACAAACTAAAACTGACTATATCTTTTTTAATGGTGAATATTTTAATGGTGAATGGTGAATTATTCACCATTAAAATATTCACCATTCACCATTAAAATAAAAAGGGTCGGCAACAAAACCCGATAAACAAGGGCAATATCCATGACCAAAACAAGGACGACCAAAGTTCTGAGGACAAGGACAAGAACCTTAAATTGAACGACGATTCGAACCTCGTTCAATCATTTTTTAAGGCGAACTTTAGCCCGTTTAACCATTTTCGTTTATCCCTGGCGCGTAATGACACATAGTTCACCACGCACAACAGAAATTACAAGGAGATTTTACCATTATTATTTGGGCTTGTTACCGACCCACAGAAGACCAAAAGCTACTCAATTTGAATCTTCAAAGCGAGAAACTCTTTAACAAGTTCCTGCTTCAAAGTCTCGCCTTGTGCAGCAATTAGACTCTGTTTCGCTGCAATTTCGCCTTGACGTAAATAAAAAACACGCATATCCGCATCATACTGTTTAGAAAATTCAACGTCCACCAAACGAATTGTATCTTTTAAGGTCTTTTTTAGACCATTCAACTGTCCTTGAATGTTTTTATACTGCGTCTGCAAATTATCAAACAGAACTTTGAAGGCTTCAACCTCCCCCTCAGTATAAGCCAATTTTTGCTCGCGAATAACGACCCCAAACTGTGCCGTTGTCTCTGTTGGTTGCAAAGTCTCGTTTGCAGTCAATATTTGATGTAAAAAACCTGTTTTTTTGGTCACTTCATTTCCCAAAACAGCCGCTTCACTTTCCAAACGCAAAGCATTTTTGACCAATTTAGCATCAACGCGTTCAATAACTTCGGCAGAGCAAGAAAACAATATGTCTTCAACTCGGTCAAAGTTCAAAACGGAATCAATAAGACCGTTGACAGCTTGTTTACGGACAGGGTAATCAATTGACTCTGGCAAAGTCACATCACCGCCGTTCAATTCAACGATTTTGGTCGCATCGAAGCCTTTGATGGCGTTCATCGCCTTATTAAACAATTGAATACCGTTCCCCAAAATGGCATTTTCAGCGTTGTTTTTCGCCACTTTTTGCAAAACATCGAAACTCGCAGGCGTTAATTTTCGCACCTTACTCTCACGGTTTGTCACACCCTTATCTGTCAAAATAATGAGTTCGGTATTGTACAATTGTACAATCTGAATGTTTTTCAACAAATTGGCATTGTCGTTTGTGTTGTCGTTTTTACGACCGTTCGCAACGGTAGCAGAAATCCCTTGTTCTGCAAAGTAAAAATCAACCAGAGGGAATACTTTTTTAAGTAATTCTTTCATTTTGAATTATCGGATTTTATGGATTAATGAGCTAAATAGCTCAATTTCTAATACGTTCTTTACGAATACGCTGTGTATTACTGTTTTTTCGACGGTCAAAAATATAAATAATATCGCCTTTTTGCGCTTTGCCTTTTGCCCAAGTCTCTGCAATACCATATTTTTCAAAGCCTTTATTGAGCAAAGTTTCACTCAATTGACCATTCGGTTTCGCATACTCACCTTCAAAACAACTTCGATATTCTGAATCATGCGGCACGACAAAAGCCTGAAATTGTGGTTTGTTCAGTGACAAAAACTTTTGGGTATTTTGTAATGTCTGACCTGAAATAAAATGCCCCAAACGACCACCGATAACACCCACATAATTGATGATAACGACTTGACTCGCAATCCATTCTGCGTAATATTCGCCCCGTTTCATGCGGCACAACGGCTCTACTTCGTACAAATGCCAACCCTTGTTTTGAATGTCATAATATATCGTGTGATGCGCCGCAGGTTTATCCGTTACGAAAATGCCTTGCTCGCACCACTCATAGTTTTTTTTCACTTGCCGTGACGCTGTCAAAGTCTGTCCGACTTGAAAACGCCGTGGCGAAGCATGAAAAAAACGTTTGTTTTCTTTTTCGTAACGCATTGTTTTTCAATATTTTATACAATTTACAACATTTACGAAATTTTAAAAATTTCGTAAATGTGTGTACTCCATTATTTTAATTTAGCGAATAAAACCACATCAAGTGGCACGCCCGTTTCAGGTTTGATATAAAACTTTGGGCTAAAACCTTCTCGTTCAAAACCCGCTTTTTCTAAGGCTTTTTGAGAAGCGTTATTCCCCACAAAAACAGTTGCTTCGATGCGTATCAAAGGAGTCGTTTCAAAAACAAAATCTGTCAACCCCCTCAGTACAGCCGTCATAATACCTTGATTTCTAAGAGATTGTGTAATCCAATAACCAATTTCGGCTTTATGTTTCGCACAGTCTTTATCATTCAACATCAAACCAATGCCACCCACTAATGCGCCTTCTTTGCGAATCGCAAATTTGACGACAAAGCCATGTTTTACTTCCTGTTCCCTCGCAAAATTGATGAACCAATTGGCACTCACTTCGGTGTATGGAAACGGAATCATGAGGGTATTATCAAAAATCGTTTTGTCATTCAGGTGCTGCACCAAAGCCGCTTTGTCCGTTTCTCGAACTTCTGTCAATTCAATTTCGTTGTTGATTTGTATTCTCTGATTCATCGTAATGGTTTGATTTATAAAATTTTGTAAACTACTTTTTAAAAGGCACGGTGTATGTCTCGCCATCAATGCCTAAAACCGCATTTTCAAAAGCCTGTTTCACCTCTGCCAAAATCGGATTTAGGTTATCATAACGGCTTGAATAATGTCCCGTCACCAACTGCCCAACATGAGCCAATTTTGCCATTTGTCCAGCTTGTAAAGCCGTTGAATGTCCTGTTATTGCTGCTTGTGCCGCCATATCGTTCAAAAAAGTCGTTTCGTGATACAGCAAATCCACACCATATATATGTGTCGCAATCGCCTCATCATAAGCCGTATCTGAACAATAGGCGAATGAACGCGGTTTTGAAGGTGGCAAAGTCAATTCGGCATTTGGAAAAATCACCCCCTCAGTATTCACGAAATCCGCACCCTGTTTGATGGCTTTTATGTCCGTGAAAGGAATATTGAGTGCCGTAATTTTCTCTGCAATCATGGCTCGCTCCATAAGTTTTTCTTTAAAAACATAACCGACACACGGCACACGGTGTTTTAATGGAAAACTATTAACTGTAATTCCTTTATTATCAATCAATTGCGTTTCTCCTGAGTGGTCAACTTCGACTATATCAATTTTGAATGCCGATTTGTAATTTGTCAATCGAAACGTTGTCATCACCAATTCTTCGATGCCTTTTGGTCCATAAACCGTTAAACGCCGTTTACGAGATTCCATCGCCAAAGAGGTCAATACGCCAAACAAGCCGAAAACATGGTCGCCATGTAAATGCGAGATAAAAATGTGGTCAATTTTCGATTTTTTGATGCCCAAATCCCGCAATCGCAACTGCGTTCCCTCGCCACAGTCTATCAAAAACAACTGTTCGTGAATGTTCAAGACTTGTCCTGACAAAAAACGGTCTCTATAAGGTACGGCAGCGTTTGTGCCGAGTATTGTTAATTCAAATTTCATTTTCGTCTTGTTTTAGTTTATAAATGAGGTATAGTAAACAGAAATTTAAATGGTTTTTATTTTTTTTTGGAAAAAAAATAGAAACCATTTACAATGGTTCGTTAAGAAAACATGAAAAGGGTGAAAAAAAAAGCGTGTACCTTTGGGTTACCACACCTAAAAAATACACGCAATGGAAGGAACAAAACAATCCCTTTGTGCAAATGTAGGCGCAATTTCGATAATAGGCAA
>JANLQI010000258.1:0-10761 GCA_031367705.1 Saprospiraceae bacterium
GTTCAGTATTCTCCGTCTCTACTTGCGTCAAGCGTAGCATTACACTATCTAACTTTAAACTTAGTTGTCTTATGTCTGCGTTTTTACCCATTGCTCTAAAACAAAATTTATTTATATAGGTTGCGACCTAAGCTGTTACTATTTAAGAATAAAATTTGGTTACTTCAATGTAATAATACCTTTTTTCAAATTAATACAAAACTCTTTTTCATAAAGGAAATCTAAACCAATGACACCTTTATAATTACTTTCTGGTTCATCAAAGAGATGATTAAGTCGTCGTCGGTAGGTCTTTCAAACGAGTAGCTTTGAGCCATTTTCGGTTTTGTTTTTGTTCACCAGTGTAAAAAGTTTTCGTCAGTATGTTCGGGGCTATTTCACTTCCTTTATAACAAAGTTCTAAATAATCTTTACTATGATATAAAATTATTCCGCTTAGATTTGCTTTACCTTCATCATCTCTTAAGCCAAGCAAAACCCATTCATCTGGATATAGTTTTTTAATTTCGTCAACAGACAAGACTTCATTTTGAACAGCTATTTTTTCCATTTTCATTATTTTTTAAAACAAAAATACATCTTTTTATGAAAAATTCCATGGATTTATCAAAATACGGAGGGGGTAAATATTAGACAGTGAACAATAAGTTTGATACTTATTGTTCACTGTCTAATAGACTAATTCACCCCAAAATCATCCAACATACCCGACAATAAATCGCCAAATGAGAAAGAGGATTCGAGTATTTCTTTATTGACAACTTGAAATTCTGCTAAACCATGCAACGCCAGTTCCATAAAAGCATACAATTCAGCTTTATCTATTTTTGCTTCTTCGACGAGTCTTTTTAAGCCTTGTACTTTGTCAAGCGATTTACGGAAATCTTTATCGGTGCAGTCATTCAACAATTCGGTGACATTGCCGCCACTGAACCATGCGCGAATGATGCCAAAAGGGTCTTTGTCGCCTTTGCGTTTTAGGTCTTCAGGATTGGAAAAATATTCTAAAAAGACGGAGCGAATGGCACTGCTGAACAACTGCATCGCCACATTATAAGGGCCTTCTTGCTCGCCTTCATAGACCAATTCTACTTTACCTGTGATGGCAGGGACAATGCCCCAAAAATCGGTGATGCGGGCAGTCGCTTTTTCTTCACCATTCAAAATCATGCGTCTTTCGGCAGCAGAGTAGAGATTTTCAAGCGCTGTGATGGATAAACGAGCCGAAACACCGCTTTTTGAATCGACAAACTCCGATTCACGGGCTTGAAACGAAATCGCTTCCAAAAGGTCACGCAATACTGAGGGGATATGAATCGCCGATTTTTGCGATTCCGCAGGCTTAGATTCTTGCTCCGTAATGGCTCTGGCAATCTCCATATCTTCTGGATAATGGGTCAGAATTTGAGACTGAATACGGTCTTTCAAAGGCGTAATAATTGAACCACGGTTGGTATAATCCTCTGGATTTGCAGTAAAAACGAACTCAACGTCAAGAGGTAAACGGAGTTTAAAACCACGAATTTGTATATCGCCTTCTTGCAAAATATTGAACAACGACACTTGAATACGGGCTTGTAAATCGGGTAACTCATTGATTACGAAGATACAACGGTTAGAACGTGGCACAAGCCCGAAGTGAATAACGCGCTCATCGCTGTAAGGTAATTTCAAGTTTGCCGCTAAAATAGGGTCAACGTCGCCAATCAAATCCGCCACACTTACATCAGGTGTTGCCAATTTTTCAACATAACGGTCGCTGCGGTGTAACCATGTAATCGGTGTCTCATCACCGAGTACTTTTATCAAGTTTTTTGCAAAAATACTGAGGGGGTGCATTGGGTCGTCATTCAACTCACTGCCTTCAACAACAGGGATATACGCATCGAGCAAATCAACCATCTGACGTGCCAAACGGGTTTTCGCTTGACCACGTAAACCCAATAAAAGTATGGAGTGACGGCTTAAAATGGCTCTTTCAATATCTGGAATAACCGTATTTTCGAAGCCCAAAATACCTGGAAAAGTCTCCTCTTTATTTTTTAATTTCTTAATGAGATTATCACGTAGCTCTTGTTTAATACTTTTGGGCTGATAGCCCGAGGCTTTAAGTTCGCCTAATGTCTTAATGTTCAACATATTTATTTAATGGTGAATGGTGAATGGTGAATGGTAAATGGTGAATCTTTTAATGGTGAATGCTGTTCACACGTCAAAAACAGCGCAAATTTAGAAAGGTTTTAGAGAGTTTTATCTTTTTTAAAACCATAAGGACAGTGACGACAACCATTCTGACAACAAAAGCCTCGTTCAAGTAAGTATTTTTCTGTAAAAACGTATAAGCCGTTTTCAATATAAAAATCAAGCTGTTGGTTTACCTCTTCTGAATATTGTCCTCCAACGCCCTTTTTGGGTGTTATTGATTTACTGTTTTCCTTTTTTGCCATTTTATTTTTATAAAATTGATATTTTCATTAATTTATACCCCTCAGTATTTCTCGGATTTGCCCCGTTTTATGTATGGTAAAATGAATGAAATAAAACCCACCCTATTGAATCATAACGCATTGTAAATCAATACTTGAAAAATTCATCATTCATAATTTATCATTCATCATTTCTTTAATTAAGAACGTCCTTTTAAAAAAAAAGAAAATACACGAATATTATTTTGGTTTATGAATACATTTCGATATTTTGCACCGAAAATTATAACAAGCCAATTTTTTCATTAAAACTAAAACACACAAAGTATGAGTTCAGTTGCGACTATTTTACAAAACAAACCCCGTGGTGTCAAATCCATTACGCCCAATACGAGCGTTTTTGATGCGCTTCAAATTATGGCTTCCAAAAACATCGGCTCGGTTGTCGTCATGGAAAACGACGTTTATTTAGGTATATTGACTGAACGAGATTATGCAAGAAAAGTCATTCTGCAAAATAAACATTCCAGCGAAACAGTGGCGGGTGATATAATGTCAACAAACATACCGCATATAAAACCCAGCGACAGCCACGAAAGTTGTATGGCTTTGATGGTTGAACACAATGTACGGTATCTGCCTGTCTTTGATAATGGGGTTTTGGTGGGTATTATTTCGCTCATTGACGTTATTCAAGCGACTGTCGAAAAGCAAAAAGCGACGATTGGTGAGCTTCAAAACTTTATTTCAAGCAATTTTGGATAGTGATTGGCTATAAAATAGTCCATCAAAAAAACAGCATTTCATTTAGTTTTATGTTTAACAAAGTATCTTTGCCTAATTGGTGAAGATACTTTTTCTTTTTTTGACCTTTGATTAATTAAAAACAGTAAAATTAACCCTACTTTTAATCGTTCAAACAAAAGCGAAATATCCTTCAAACAAACATTTAAAAATCATTAATTTAAAAATCATTAATAATGAGAAAATTACAAACACTTATTTTATTGCTCATTTTGTCAACGATGTCAGCTTTTGGTCAGAAGATTGAATTGGATGGTTATGTTTATGAAGAGCTCAATCGAGGATTTTTAAACGAAGTGAAGGTGACCGTTTTAGATGTAACAGGTATCTATATTGGTGAAACGATGAGTGATATGAGTGGACACTTTGTTTTTGATGGCGTTGATGTGGGCAGAGAGTATGTTGTACAATATGAAAAGAAAATTTTTGAAACGGCACGAGACACTTTTTCAACAGTAGGAAAAAAAGCAGGCGATAAGATTTTTTTGAAAAAACAAATTGACCGTCAACCTGGTTATTTGTTAGAAATTACCTTGGCAGAGAAACGAACGGATAAAGATTTAGCCGTTGATGCTGTCAATGGCTGCCGTATTGAAGTCTTTAATGTCACCCAAAACAAAGAAGAACTGGTTATTGACTCGGCAAAAAGCCCTGTTTTTTCTGTTACGCTCCAGCAAGGCAATCAATATACGGTGTTGGTAAGAAAGCAAGGTTTTTTTGCCAAACGCATGGATGCCAATGTCAATGTCAACGGTTGTTATTTGTGCATGGATGGTTTTGGAACAGTGACACCTGGTGTGACGGACAATTTGACATCTGCACGAAACAATAAATTAGGCACTTTGCTATCTAATATTGAGTTAGAACGCATCGAAATGAATAAAAACATTGCGATTCAGAACATTTATTATTCCTTAGCATCTGCTGAATTGACTTTTGAAGCGCGTAAAGAATTGGATAAAGTCATCAGTTTGATGAAAAATAATGGTTCTTTGGTTGTTGAATTGGGTTCGCATACCGATTCGCGAGGTTCAGAAATTTCTAATATGAAGCTTTCCCAAGAACGGGCGCAATCTGCGGTGGATTACATCACTGCTTCGGGATGGGTGGATGGCTCGCGTATCACAGCAAAAGGCTATGGCGAATCGAGACTAACGAATAAATGTGAGGACGGAACGCCTTGTAGCGAAGAAGAACACATCAAAAATCGTCGGACAGAATTGAGAATCACAGGTTTTACCAAAGATGCGAATCAAGGTTTGAGTTTAGCAGAAATCGTGCATCAAGAACAAATAATGGCTTTTGCTTTAAGTGCTGAAAGCGACAAACAATACACGTCGTCGGGCAGTATCATTGAACCACAACCAGCCGTATTGACTAAAAAAGTTGAAACGCCCCCCTCAGTAAAACAGCCTTCAACGTCTCCTTCGGAAGTAAAAAAGCCCGTAAATAACGTAAAACCAAAACCCTTCCCTTCACAAACTCAAGCAAAGACAGAAGCTTTTGATGAAAACCTGAAAACAAGTGAAAAACCTGTTAAAAAGGTTGATTTATCTAAAGAAAACGTTAAAGTTAACCTAACTGCGCTTGAAAATGCGTTTACGGGTTACAAAATCGAGTTATTTACGTCAAAACAAGAACTTAACGACAAAGACCCCGACTTGAAGATGATAGCCTTTGACGTTGTGTCCGATATTCAAGTTGACAAGTTGAAAAATGGCGAATTGTCCTATATGGTTGGTTCATTTTTGAATTGGAGCGAGGCGGAACGTTTTTTGGCAAAAGTCCAGAAACGATATGTCAAAGCACAAATCGTTGATTATTATAATGGTAAACGTATTGGGCAATAATATTACCCATCGTTTCTGCTTTAACTTTTCTTGTCATTTTGAGCGAAGCGAAAAAATCTGTAACTTTTTAAAAAGCAATAATAAAGCCCTTTTATCAAATTTAGATTCTTTCACTACGTTACTAATGACGCACTGTGTTTTTAGTGAGGCGATGATTTTAAATCATCGCCTCACTTGTCCGCGTCATTCCGTTTTAGACGACACCGTTTAAGTGTCGGTTTTCCTCAGAATGACAAAAAATCGATAAGTATCCTTAATAATTGCTATTTTTGAAATAAAAATTTGATTATCAATCTATTAAAAAATACTTTTGTAGTCGAATTTCAAAAAAAACATCAATAAGAATCAACTTTATACCCCCTTTTTAGAGTTACAAATTTTGTTTTATCACACTTAATTGAGACGCTATGTTATTAAAATCCATCTTGCCAGCGGCGTTTCTCGTCGTTTGCGCTTCAGCTTTCGGTCAAACACTCATCGAAAAAGCTGATAAACAATACGAATTACATGCCTATCGCATCGCTGCACAAAGCTATGAAACGATTATAGCTCAATATCCAGCCCAAGCTTCGGTTTCACTCCGTTTAGCTGATTGCTATTTGCATCTAAACAACCTGCCCAAAGCAGCCAATCAATACGCTCAAGCCATACGCATGGGTCAAGCACGAGCCGATGACTACTTGTCCTATGGTCGTGTTTTGATGATGTTGGGGCAATATGAAGCTGCCGAACAACAGTTTAACGTTTATCGCAATACCAACCCAGCAGTTGCTACTCAATTTATCAAAGCGTGCCAATATGCGCGCAGCAACAGTGAAATCGCTTCCGATTATGCTGTCGAACCCCTCAGTAAAATCAGCACCACGGCAGCCAATTTCGGCGTAGCAATGTGGAAAGACCAACTCATTTGGTCATCAACACGCACCGATTTTAAGCGGGCGCAAAACAATGCTCAAAAAAACGACCTTATCAATGGCGAAGCCAATCAGCTTTTTATCGCTCCCATTGAAGGCGTTTCAAGAAAACCTTTTTCTATTCGTTTTTTGAAATCTGATTTAAAAAACACTTATAATGAAAGTAATCCGTCTTTTACTGCCGATGGCAGAATGGTTGCTTTCATGCGAAATAATATCGCTGATGACGAGCGCATTACATCTAACGGTGGGCTTGAAATGAGCCTATTTCTAGCAGATGTCGATGCCGATGGCAATTGGCTCAATCCACGTCCTTTCACATATAATAATGGGTCAACAGGCTTTCCTGCATTTTCTCCTGATGGCAATACCCTATATTTTACTTCAAACAGAAGCGGTGGATACGGCGGTTTTGACATTTATAAATCTGACAAAAGAGGCAACTTCTGGGGTGAACCTAAAAACTTAGGCGCGACCATCAACTCACAAGGAGATGAAATAACGCCTTTCTTTGACGGCTCTACCCTATTCTTTTCATCAGATTGGCATTTCGGCTTTGGCGGTTATGATATTTTCAAAGTTCAGGGTAATGATATTGTCAACTTAGGCACAGGTGTTAATTCATCTGGCGATGATTTCAACTTCATTTTCGACCCCTCAGTATCAACAGGCTTTTTTGTGACAAATCGCAAGGGCATCAAGGGTAAAACCGATATTTATAAGGTAACATCAAGCGGTGACGAAACGGCTAATATTGTCATTTTAGACGGCGGAATACCTTTGAAAGATGCAAAAATAAGAGTTATTCAAGGCAATTCTGCGAATGTAACCCAACTCAAAGGAGGCAATTATTTAGCAAGTCTATCTGACCGTAAATCTTTAACACTTGAAATCTCAAAAGCAGGTTTCAAACCGCAAACGGTTAAAATTGACCCTTCTTATTCAACGACTTCTCGCATTGTTGAAGTAGCTATGTTGAGAGATGTGCCAACTCAAATGTCTAATGTTCCAGAATATTCAGCAATGATAACGGATGGTTCAACAGGCGAGCCGCTTGAAGGTGTTGTCGTGCGTTTGACAAATCAAATCAATGACTCACAGTCTGAATTGACAACAGACTCAAAAGGTCGTATCAGATTTCCGATGTCTTTAAATGCAAATTTACTTTTAACATTTTCAAAGGAAGGCTTTGTCATTGCGCAAAAATTCATCAAAGCGAATGAGTTAAAAACAAAGTATTTAGGCGAATTTGCATTAAAACCTTCGGCTGTCAGCAATAAAATGGCAATGAATACAACCGCATCAATTCAAAAAAATGTACCAATGGTTGAAGAAAAACCTAAAGATGTTCCAAAGAACTATAGCGTTGCCGTTGTACCTTCATCAGTTCAAAACGTTCAGAATGATAAAACGCAAAAAGTTGAAACAGGCAATGTGCCTATTGTTTATTCAGTTCAGATTGCAGTTGTTAGTCTTAATAGTGTCGTTAGTTTGAGCAATTATGACGATTTGAGAGCAGAAGGAAATATTTACAGTGTGCCTGAAGGTAAGCTCAAGAAAATACGTTTGGGTGTTTTCAAAACAAGAGAAGAAGCCGTTGCTGCTTCAAAAAGAGCCACAACTTTGGGTTACAAAGGTGTGTTTATCGTTACTGAAAAAAATGAGCAAGCGATTGCGGAAAACATTTATACGCCCATTCCACAGCCTGTACAAACCATTGCTTCGATTGACAATATAAAAGCGAAAGGAAGCGAACCGACAAAAGCAGTTTATGTACCAGTGCCACCAAAGGCAAAAGAGGATATTCCTGCACCCTATAATGTCGTTGCACCACCAAAAAAAACTGTTGTTGTTGAAGATAAAACGTTCAAAGTACGAATTGCGGCGATGAAAAAACCTGAATGGTTTGACGACTCAAAGGTTTCAAAGTTGTGGAAAGTCGAAAGTTACAAAGACGGCGATTTTACCATTTTTATCATGGACGGTTTCAAAACGCTCAAAGAAGCGAAAGTTATGAAACACAAAGTTCAGGCGACAGGTTACAGCGATGCCAAAGTGATTCAGAGAGATGGTAAAGACTTTAAGGTTGTTGATTAACACTTTGAGCCTATTGCCACAAAAAAAGGTTTGCAGAACTGCAAAGTTTTGCAAACCTTTTTTTAATTTTGTTAGGATACAAATTTTACTTTTATTGCCCACTATGCGATACACATTCAAAAATACAGCAAAAATACTCCTTCTTATAGCCTTCATCCTACCCCTCAGTAGTTTACAGGACAAGTCTTCACGCCAATATTTGCGCATCAAATTGGAGCGCAATATGACCATAGAGGAATTGCTATCAAGGTATTTACTCAACGAATATGCGTGTAATGTTGACCAATTTCGTAAACTCAACAACCTTTCAGCAAAAGCGACCTCCCTCAGTAAAAACGTTATTTACAACATTCCTATTTGGATTTACGATTATAATGGCAAAAGCATCCGTTCATCAATCGGCAATAATGATTTAGACTTAGCAAAAAAAATACAATCGTATAACGTTGATTTACAAAAGAAAGGCGTGAGACAAATAAGTTACCAAAAGAGCAAATACCTGTTTGTACCCTACCATGCCTTCAATTGCCTTGACAGCCGTAAAAAAAGCAAAACCGAAAGCGAACCAGAGTTTGTAGAAGGTTCTGAAAAAGTACGAGGCGTTGCCACACGCACCTACGCCATTTTTGGCAGAAAATATCAAGACGTTCCGCTTTTAGACAAAAAGCTCAAAGGCAGAATTTTTTACGTCGAAGGTGGTCATGGCGGTCCAGACCCCGGTGCTATGACTAAAGTAAATGGTCGCTCGCTTTGTGAAGACGAATACGCTTATGATGTCAGTTTGCGGGTGGCTTGGGAACTCATTACCCACGGTGCAACGGTCTATATCATCAATAGAGACAACAACGATGGTATTCGTGATGGTGATTTTTTACTCTGCGATTCCGATGAACGGACTTATCCTGACCTCAAAGTGCCTGCGGCTCACAAACCTCGATTGACGCAACGCTCTGATGCAGTCAATGCCGTTTATGAAAAATATCGCAAATTGGGCATCACCGACCAACGCCTTATAGTTATTCATGTGGATTCAAGAGGGAAATCGGAGCAAACCGATACTTTTTTATATTACCAAAACGGAAACGATGCCAGTTATAAAATTGCCAAAAGAATGCAACAAACGCTTGAAAGTAAATACAAACGCTATCGTGACTACAAGGGAACACTTTCAACCCGCGACCTGCACATGCTGCGTGAGTGTAAACCCAACACCATATATGTCGAATTAGGTAATTTGCGCAATGAATTTGACCGCAAACGCATTATGGTTAAAAATAATCGTCAAGCCATAGCCACTTGGTTGGCGGAAGGGTTTATGAAATAATCTCAAATCCAAGCATTAAAAAATGGTATATATGGTCAAGTTGTGTTTATTTTAAAAAAAAACTTTTCCCCCTCAGTAAAAAGTCAGTTGCGTTTAATTATGGCCTTTTCCCAAAGTGGTACATATAAATCCCAAATTTAAATAACTGATTTTCAATACTTTAAATCTAATATCAACCCTTTCTCTAAAAGTGGTATCCTACACCACATCCATTTTATTATTTTTGTGTTATCCAATTACAAAGGATATTAACTTTTAACTTAAACAACCAGACGTATGAAAAGAAGATTCTATGGCATCGCTCTTGCCCTTGCCGCTTTTATGGCTCAAACGACAGCACAAGTCTATTTCAGTCCAGTTTTTCCAACAGCCGACGAACCTGTAACCGTCACCTACAACCCACAGGAAGGCGACCGAGGTTTAGCCAATTGGACAGGCGACATTTATGCACATACAGGTGTCACAACCAGCGCAGGAGCTTGGCAATATGTCAATGCCACATGGGGCGCACAGCTACCCGCTCGTAAATTGACACGCCAAGCTGATGGCACTTATAAATTCACATTAAGCCCTTCTATTCGTCAAGCATATGGTGTTCCAACAGGTGAACCAATCACGGCGGTATCATTTGTATTCCACAACGGTACAACCGTGAATACACAGTCTGGTAGAGCTGCGGGTGGTTTAGATATTTTTTATAACGACATCATCCAGCCCAATTCACCGTTACGGACACGCATCGTCACCCCCTCAGTATCCTCGCAGATTGCACAACGAAATGCAACAATCGCTTTCAACGGAGCCGCTTCTCAACTTTCAACATTGACGCTAACGGACAACGGCACTCAAATTGCCACTGCTTCTAATACAAAAGAACTCATAACAAACATCACAACACCCAATGCCGACGGCTCTCATCGAGTCGTTTTCAAAGCAACAGCTAATGGCGTTTCAGACTCCGCTGTTTTTTCTTATGTCATCGTGCCGACTGTAACCATTGCTAATCCACCTGCAAATATGGAGTTGGGTGCAAATGTCAATGCTGCAGGTGATTCTATTACATTTTTGTTTCAAGCACCACGCAAACAAAATATTTTTGTCATAGGCAGCTTCAACGACTATTTGCTTGATAGTAAATTTTTGATGAATAAATCGGTTGATGGCAATACTTGGTGGGTCAAAATCGGTGGCTTAACAAAAGGGCAAACCTATACTTATCAATACATTGTGGACGGTAGTTTGCGTGTCGCCGACCCCCTCAGTATTTTAGTGCTTGACCCTAATAATGATAAAAATATTCCTTCTGAAACCTATCCTAATCCTGTCCCTTATCCAACGGGTAAAAC
>JANLQI010000260.1:0-46794 GCA_031367705.1 Saprospiraceae bacterium
GGCAAAAAATGGCAAAATTTGACGAAAAACCTCAAAGCACCGTCAGGGCTTTGGGTGAGTAATATTGAACCCAGTCACTATGACAAAAATACGTGTTATGTGACTATTGACGGACATAATTCAGGCGACTTTAAGCCTTATGTTTTGAAGACTTCGGATGCTGGAAGCTCTTGGATTGCCTTAAATACTGAGGGAGTCGAGTCGTATGCACATTGTCTTATCGAGGATTTGAAAAACCGTGAATTGCTGTTTCTTGGAACAGAAATGGGGCTTTATATTTCGCTCGATGGTGGTAAAAGTTTTAAAATTTTCAAAAACAATATCCCTAAAACAGCCGTGATGAAAATGGTTATTCATCCAAAAGAGAATGATTTAATCATTGCCACTCATGGTCGAGGTATTTTTATTTTAGATGATTTGGACCCATTACGCCTTTTGTCTAAGGAAATCATAGATAAAGATTTTCATGTATTTGAGACAAAACCTAAAATCTATAAATTCAAAAACGCTACGTCTATGGGTTTCAATGGCGCAGGGCATTTCTCTGGGGAAAACCCTGAATCGAATATTCAAATCGTTTATTATCAGAAAAAAAGACACACATTTGGTGACTTGCGCATTGATATTTATGATGCCACAGGTAAACTTGTTCAAAGCGCACCGGGCGGCAAATCAGCGGGTATCAATGTCGTTGAAATTACGCCTTTAATGCCTTTCCCAAAGCAAGCACCGACGACGAATCAAGAGGCTTTGGGACGTGGCGCTTTTCCGCCAAGTTTGCCCGAAGGGAAATATTCTTTCAAAATTGTGAAAGGAAAAGAGGAATATCCAGGCTCATTTGATATAAAATTCTCTGATGATTGCCCTTTTTCGCCTGTTGACCGTCAAGCGAGGTACGATGCAACGATACGTTCTTACAATCTTTTGAACGAATTAGGTTATTATTTTTATCAAAACAAGGCGATGCACGAGCAAGCAGACAAGTTGGCAAAGGAAGTGACGGATAAAAAACTCAGCAAGCAACTTGAAGACTTTGCAACGGAATTGAAGAAATACAATGCCACTTTGACAACACTCGACGGCGATTTTTATGTTGCATCAGAAGAAAATCTCCGCGAGGAATTGTCAAAGGCTTACTACAAAATCGTTAGCTATCCAGGCAAACCCTCAGAAGGTAGTCTTGAAAAATTGAAATATTTTGAAGGAGAAGTCAGTGGAAAAGTCAAAGCGAAGTTTGAAGGTGCTGTTTCAACCATGAAAAAGCTGAATGAAGCCTTGATACAAGCAGGGAAGGGGCCCCTCAGTATAAAGACCTTTGATCAATTTTTGAAAGAAAAATAAAACGAAAAGAGGTTAAAATGAAGTGAAAAGTTAAAAATAGTCAATCCGAATTGCATTTGGGTTGACTATTTTTCAATCGGCAATATTTTTGTATGTAGCTTTGGAAACCTATTTCCGTTCGATTTAAAACTCTATACACGATGTTGAGAAAGTCCCTTATTTTAGCCTTTTCCTTGTTATCATATATTTCTGTTCATGCTCAACCTGATAGTTTGCCTATGCCCATTGATAGCAGTGAAACGGCAAAACCAACTATTCAAGTTGACCAAATGCCTTATTTCAAAGGCTGCAAATCATCACCCGAAGGTTCGGTAGAGAAACGCAATTGTTCCAATCAAGCATTGGTCTCGTTTATTTCAAAAAACCTTGAAATTCCTCAGAAATCGGAAGAAACAGGGTCTGTTTATATCAACTTTTCAGTTGATGAACAAGGAAAGGTCGTAGAGCCAAATATACTGAGGGGGTTGTCGAACGAGCAAAACGAAGCCGCTATGCTCGTTATAAAAGCCATGCCCGATTGGGAACCTGCCCGATTGAACGGTAATCCAACTAAGGTACAAATGACCTTACCTATTCGGTTTACACGAAAAGATGAGTCAGAACTTTCCAATGGTTTTCAACTAACGTGGGGGCGCATAAAAGGCGCAAACGCTGATAAGAAGATGCTTTATAACCATTTGTTGATACCGATTACTATACGTGACGAAACGGGTAATACATTGGAAATCAATGAATTACTATTTGAACGTGAACGTCGTGGTAGGTATTCAGATGCCAAAAGTAGAGGGAGTATCACGAAAGAAATGCAACGGATTGTCAAAAAACTAAAAAGAGGGGATACGTTTACCGTGACGGCAACTGTACAGAAAAAAGGGCAATTTTTTTATGTGGATAAAAGCTTCATTATCGAGTAAGGCTAAAACTTGACGCAAGTTATTCCTGAAAACAAAAAGGGCAAAGGCACGCTTAGTGTCTTTACCCCCAACTTTATGCCATGAAAAAGCTTTGCCTTACAAAAATAGTGATTTGTTAAGAGTCATGTTGAGATTCAGCGATTTTTTTTTGTAAAAAAATGAAATGACACAAAAGACAGAACCAATCACTCTGTTACGCCTTGTACAAGTAATGAAACTTCATTACGAAGTACTTCAATAAAGCCTTTTTCGATAGAAAAATTTACTTTCCCACCGTCAGCTTTAGTTATCGCCACTTTGCCTTTTGACAAAGATGAAACGATTGTAGCGTGATTTTTCAAAACCTGAAACTCTCCGCCCGTGCCAGGCACTTTGACGGATGTGATTTCACCATTGAAAATCTCTTTATCGGGAGTTAGAACCGTTATATTCATTTATATTTAATGATGAATTATGAATGATGAATCTTTAATGATGAATGATAAATGATGAATGATGAATATTTACCCCTCTCAGTAAAATTCATCATTCATCATTTATCATTCATCATTTATAACTCATCATTCATCATTAATAATTATGCTGCTTCCGCAAGCATTTTTTTACCTTTTGCAATTGCATCGTCAATAGAACCAACAAGGTTGAAGGCAGCTTCTGGATATTCATCCACTTCGCCATCCATAATCATGTTGAAACCACGAATCGTTTCTTCGATTGGCACCAATACGCCTTTCAAACCCGTAAATTGCTCTGCAACATGGAATGGTTGCGACAAGAAACGTTGAACACGACGTGCGCGCGTAACGACCAATTTATCTTCTTCAGACAATTCCTCCATACCTAAGATGGCGATGATGTCTTGTAATTCATTATAACGTTGCAAAGTTTGCTTCACACGTTGCGCACAATCGTAGTGTGCATCGCCCAAAGTTTTGCGGTCAAGAATACGGCTTGTTGACTCCAATGGATTCACCGCAGGATAGATACCCAATGATGCAATCTTACGGTCAAGTACCGTTGTTGCGTCCAAATGCGCAAATGTCGTTGCAGGAGCTGGGTCAGTCAAGTCATCCGCGGGTACGTAAACCGCTTGTACTGACGTAATTGAACCACGTTTTGTTGACGTAATACGCTCTTGCATCAAACCCATTTCCGTCGCCAAAGTCGGTTGGTAACCTACCGCCGAAGGCATACGACCTAAAAGAGCCGAAACTTCAGAACCTGCTTGTGTGAAACGGAAGATATTGTCAATAAAGAAAAGGATATCACGACCGCCATTCGGGTCACTTAAATCACCATCACGGAAGTATTCAGCCATTGTCAAACCAGACAAAGCCACACGTGCGCGGGCTCCAGGAGGCTCATTCATCTGACCGAAAACAAGTGTTGCTTGTGAACCTTCGAGGGCTTTTTTATCCACCTTCGACAAGTCCCAACCGCCTGCTTCCATAGAGTGAACAAACTCTTCGCCGTAACGAATAACGTTTGATTCAATCATTTCACGCAACAAGTCATTGCCTTCACGTGTACGTTCACCCACACCTGCGAAAACCGACATACCGTCATAACCTTTCGCAATATTGTTGATAAGTTCCATGATAAGAACCGTTTTACCTACACCTGCACCACCGAAAAGACCAATTTTACCACCTTTTGAGTATGGCTCAATCAAGTCAATAACTTTGATACCTGTGAAAAGGACTTCCGTTTCCGTTGAAAGGTTTTCGTAAGCGGGTGGTTTACGGTGGATAGAATATGCGTCATCGCCTTTTGGCACTTCACCAATTCCGTCAATCGCTTCACCGATAACGTTGAAAAGACGACCACGGATTTGTTGTCCAACAGGCATAGAGATTTGTTTGCCTGTGTCAACCGCTTCCATATTACGGGTTAAACCGTCTGTTGCGTCCATCGCGATAGTACGGACAGAATCTTCGCCCAAGTGACGTTGGACTTCAAGAATGATTACTTCGCCATTGCCTTTTGTGACACTGAGCGCGTTCAGGATTTCGGGGAGGATTGCGCCCTCTGCCGAGAAGCTAACGTCCACGACTGGTCCGATGACCTGTTTAATACGACCGATATTTGCCATTTTCTAAAATTTATTGAAAATATATAGCTTTTTAGATGTGTTTTTCAAAAACGGTGCAAATTTACTAAACCTAAACGGATTACCAAACTAAATTTGGAACATTCCTTCACTGTTTTTCATTAAAACAAGCCCCCCCTCAGTATATTTTGCCGTTTTTAGGGTTTGTTTTAGGAAAATAGGGTGATTCAACGGTTTGGCAATAAATAATATTTAAGGCTTTTTCTTCACTCTATAAGTTTCATGTAGCTTTGCGACAAAAATCTAAGACAATGCTTGAAAAAATAAAAAGTAATTTCGTTTTCATCGCCCTATTTGCCTTCGCTGTTTATTCGATTGGGCGTTATTTTTATAAAAAACCTGACGTTATCAATGGCGAAGCTGCGCCCAAAATAGTTTCTACACAACCCAATGGCGAGTCGTTTGACTTGTCGTCTTTGAAAGGGCATTATGTCCTCCTCGATTTTTGGGGCAGTTGGTGTGGGCCTTGTATTCAAGAAATGCCACAACTTAAAGCATTGAATGCCGGATATTTAGGTAAAAAATTTAGCGATGCCGAAGGGTTTGATATCGTCAGTGTAGGCATCGAACAAGACCGCGACCGTTGGTTGTCGGCTATCGAACAATTAGGCATAGGCGGTTGGGTTCACGTCAGTGATTTTCAAAATTTGGATTCACCACTTGCCAAAGCTTATGGTGTGCGGGTCATTCCGACCAAATTTCTGTTGAATACTGAGGGGGTCATTATTGGAGTCAATCAATCTATTGAAGACATCGAAAAAGTGTTAGATTCCAAAGTTTTGAAATAAACGAATGTTCAAACTCGTTTTCACATTCGTATTAAATTCTAACTTTGCGCTTCAAATCTGATGTATGGAAAATAATGACAATCTTGTAGGCGTACTTGTAACGCTTTTTCGATATAAAAAACCCATTTTATGGGCAACTTTGGCGACTGCCGTAGGCACTGCCTTGATTTCTTTCCTTTTTTTGGACAATTATTACAAGTCAACGACGACGTTTTACCCCCTCAGTTCCGACGTGTTTAAGCCCGAACAAATGTTCGGTTCTTCGCAAAAAGACATGGAATATTATGGTGGCGAAGAAGACGTTGACCGCTTGCTCACCATTGCTCAATCGGGTGAATTGTATGATTTTTTAATCAAAAAATACGATTTATACCGCCATTACAAGATAGATACGACGAGTGAACTGGCGGCTTTCAAGGTGCGTGAAGCCATTGAAGGGCTTTACGAAGTGAAAAAAACCAAGCACAACGCCATCGAAATCTCTGTCGAAGACAAAGACCGCCGTTTGGCTGCTGATATGGCGAATGCTGCCCGCGATAAAGTTGATGAAATTTCGCAACGACTGGTGCGTGAAATTCAAGCCAATTTGATTCGTGCTTACGAAACCAGTTTTATTGAAAAAGATAAACTGCTACATGGTATAGGTGATTCATTGATGATGTTGCGTGAAAGTTACGGTGTTATTGACCCTGAAAAGCAAACCGAGGCTGTCACAAAGGTTTCTGTCGAAGCGCAAGGCAATTATATACGCAGCAAAGCAAAGCTTTCGATGCTCAAAAACAACCCCTCAGTATCAAAAGATACGATTGCTCTTTTGGAAGCGACCTTAAAAGGTTATGAGGAAGAAGCCAAAAACAACGATGTGATGATGAAAAAATATAACGCTGGCTACAATTCTGTCAGCGTTTTGAAGCAAATATATGAACAGGAGCGCAATCAAATCGGTCGAGACCAACAGCGTTATACTCAACTTAAAGTCGCGTTTGAAACCAAAGTTCAAGCCTTAAAACTCTTTGAAACCGCAGCGGTTCCTGTTGTCAAATCACGTCCCAAACGTTCTATCTTGGTCATCAGTGCCACCTTAATTGTCTTCATTTTAAGCCTAATTGGGGCATTATTGATGGACAGTTACAGCGCAGTCAATTGGAACGAAATCAAATCAGCTTCTTCAAACGGCTCTACAAAAGCACGTAAAAAGACGGCAATTGGATTTATTAAGAAAGATATCTAATGACGATTGATAACAAAAGCATTTTCACGGCTTATACAGCCATAACCGTCGTCAGTTTGCTTGCAGCCGTTGGCTTTGAGAGTATTTTTCCTGCGGCTATTCCTGCTGTTTTGCTTGTGGCTTATGTCGCTGTTGTTGATTTTAGAAGTCTTTTCTTCCTGCTTTTGGCGTGCATTCCGTTTTCAATCGAATATACTTTCCCAAATGGTTTTGGTACAGATTTACCTACTGAACCGCTTATGGTGGGCTTAATGCTCGTCTATTTTCTGTACGTGGCAAAAAGTGGCTTTATACTTCCCGATAAAAATCGGGATTCTACGAAGAGAGGAGGGCATTTTCTCCGTCATCCAATTACGTTACTCATCATATTGTCACTGGCATGGGCTTTTGTCGCAACGCTTAATTCACTTGATGTATTCCTTTCTGTCAAATATCTTTTGGCGAAAATATGGTATATCGTTACCTTTTTCTTCTTGGCAGGGGTCATTTTGAAAGAAAAAAAGGACATTAAACGCTTCTTTTGGACGATTTTTATACCCCTCAGTATAGCCGTCATTATTACTACTATTCGACATGCGGCTGTCGGTTTTTCATTCCAAGAGGTCAATTATGTCATGCAGCCGATGTTTCGGAATCATGTGTCTTATGGCTGTATTTTAGCCACTTTCCTGCCTTTTATCGTTCTTGCATTGACATGGAGACCGCGTTCTTCAATGACTAAATGGTTGTTAATCAGTGGTTTAGTTGTGTTTCTTTTAGGCATTCAGTTGTCATTTACACGTGCTGCTTATGGTGCAGTCATTGGTGCGGTGGGTTTTTATTATATCGTACAGTATCGCTTAACTCGTTATGTCGTTGCAGCAGCGATTATTGCGATTATTGGCTTTGTTGGTTATATATCGAGTCATGATAAATACCTCGATTACGCTCCTCGTTTTGACAGAACCATTACGCATCAAAATTTTGATAATTTGCTTGAAGCAACGGCAAAAGGAGAGGATATTTCAACGATGGAGCGCGTTTATCGGTGGGTAGCCGGTTTTCAGATGGTGACGCATAGACCTTTAACAGGTTTTGGGCCAAACAATTTCTACGATTTTTATAAGTCGTATACCGTTACAAAATTCAAAACATATGTGAGTGACAATCCCGATGGCTCGACGGTACATTGTTATTACTTGTTGATGGCAATAGAACAAGGTATTCCAGGCATGTTAATCTTTTTTACCCTTATTTTTTACGTTTTACTGAGGGGGGAGAAAATCTATCACAAAGCAACAGAACGCTGGCAAAAGAATACGGCTATGGCAACCTTGCTGTCTTTTGTCACTATTTTGATTTTAATATTAATCAATGATTTGATTGAAACAGATAAAATAGGGTCGTTTTTCTTTATGAATTTGGCAATTCTGACCAATTTGGATTTGTTGACTACTGATAGGGCGGAGTAATATTATTCTAAAAAAAGAGAGAAGCCAAACGACCCCTCAGTATTCGAGAGAAAATGACATCTCTGTGGCGGTTTTTGCCTCTATAGTATAGTCTGATCAGCAAGAGAATGGGCAAATATATTTTGAAAAATAACAAAACGCCCTTATCTTTGCACTGTCCGCTTGAGGGTGGGCCCCAAATGCGGTTGCGTCTTCGGATGCACCGCATTTTTTTATGCTCATACTTTTTGCCAGTTTTTATCTATCATTTGCTGACGTGTCAAATCATATACATTATTTTCAAAAATGAGGATGATGCTGTTGATTTTAGGTCGTCGTTGGGCTGTAATGGACAAAAGTTTTTCTAAATCACTGCGTTTGATGTTTTGGTCAATATGTAACACGATACTTTTAATTTTCATTTCGGTTACTTTACGAAACAACCGAGACAGCCTTTCCAAAAGGTTAGTGGCTTTATGCAATCGTTTGAGGTCATAATACGCACCGTTTATTTTAGCGTCAGGCTCTATGCCTGTTGATGCTGATTCATCTAACAACTCGATTCGATATCCATTCTTTTTGAGAATCAAACAAGCTAAAATTTCGTCAGCAATCCCGCCTGGTTGGTGCCCTTTATGAAGTACCAAATAGCCTTTTGATTTTTCATCATAGCCTAACGCATTAGGGTAATTATGCAATTCTTTAAAACGAAATTTAGCGGTATCATTTGAAATGTAATAACCTTCTTGTTGTAAGTTCTCTAAAAGCAGTTCCATTTTGTTTGTTTTGTAATAAAAAAAGACAAAGAAACAAAAAAAAAGAGGGAGCAAAATGCCCCCTCAGTATAAATCTTGTTAAATTTCTTTTCGTAGATTAAGTGTCTGAATGATATTTACAGCGGTTTTGGCATACTGTATCATACTCTCTGGGTTACCAATAATTGTAAATTGGTAAATGCCTTGTGGGGCATTGATTAAGTACATTGTTGAAGAAAACCGAGTTTCACCTCTAACTATTTGTCCGCTCGCACAATACGCATCGTAACCTAATAATTTAACTTTTTTTATTCCTCTAATATCATTACCCTCATTTGCCTTTTGTTGCCACCACAAATTCGTGAATTCAGGAAAAAAATTTTCTTTTTTAAAAAGAGTTTCACTCATTAGACGCTCTATACTGCTAATACCAACTAACTCAACATAAAATATATGCCCTTCATCTTTATTGACTTTTGGATTTTTAGGTGTGAATGTGTAAACCATAGAATTCTCGTCAAACTTGGCAACCCAATTTTTAGGATAACTAATGACAGCATAATCATTTTTGATACTATCCCATGAAGTGGTTGGAGGATTCTGAATAATATCCTCTGTAGCCTTAGTTAAACAATTTACATCTTTTAAAAAAATGGCTCGTTCTTCTTCGTTTAACGACTCAAGATAACGTTTTCCATATTTCGCCTCCCATTGCTTATACCTCGACTCATAGGAACCATATTTTTCAATATTTCGCTCATTCATAGTCGTTTGCAGAGTTGGTTGTTTTGCTATGATACACCTACTAATTTTAAAAATTGCTAAAATTGATACAAAAATAGAAATTATTACTGTTGTTTTATTCATCGGTGGCATTTTACATGTTTAATAATTTTTATATATTTTTATTGTGACCACAATATGGTCAAAAACTTAAAACAAACAAATTCATGCTATTAAAATAGAAAACATTGAACTAAGTCGTCGCAATTTACTTTCAAAATAAAAAAGAGGGGAGCAAAACGCCCCCCTCAGTATAATCCTAAAAATTTAGTCAATTTTAATCAAAACGCACATCCAACGCCAAGCCGCGTAATTCGTGAATCAATACGTTGAATGATTCTGGAATATTAGGTTCAGGTAAGTTGTCGCCTTTGACAATCGCTTCGTAAGCTTTTGCACGACCTTGAATATCATCGGATTTGATGGTCAATAACTCTTGCAAGATATTAGCCGCACCGAATGCTTCCAATGCCCAAACCTCCATCTCACCAAAACGCTGACCACCGAATTGAGCTTTACCACCCAATGGCTGTTGTGTAATGAGCGAGTAAGGTCCGATAGAACGTGCATGGAGCTTATCGTCAACCATGTGTGATAATTTCAACATGTAGATGATACCAACCGTTGCTTTTTGGTGGAAACGTTCGCCCGTTTCGCCATCAAACAAATGCGTTGAGCCCAATTCAGGTAAACCTGCTTTTTTGACCCATTCGTCAATCTCATGCTTTTTCGCACCGTCGAAGATAGGCGTTGCAAACTTAACACCCATTTTTTCACCAGCCCAACCAAGAACCGTTTCAAAAATTTGACCCAAGTTCATACGAGAAGGTACACCCAACGGATTCAAAACGATGTCAACACACGTACCATCATCAAGGAACGGCATATCTTCAACACGTACAATACGTGAAACGATACCCTTGTTACCATGACGACCCGCTAACTTATCACCTACTTTGAGTTTACGTTTTTTAGCCAAGTAAACCTTAGCCAATTTCAAAACGCCCGCAGGTAATTCGTCACCGATAGAGATATTGAATTTCTCACGTTTGTAACGACCCACTTCCTCATTGACTTTGATACTGTAATTGTGTAACAGTCTCGAAATCAATGTATTAGTATTCGGCTCATCAGTCCAGTTCAAGTAGTCAATCGCAGAGTAGTCAATTTCTTTCAAAATTGTTGGCGTGTATTTAGTGCCTTTGGCAATCTTCATTTCGCCATAGATAGACTTAACACCTTGCGCTGTTTTGTCTTTAACGAGTTGTTGCAATTTATCAATCAAAATTGTTTTCAACTCATTCAAAGCAATCGCGTGTTGGCTATCCAACTTATTGATATCGTCCTCTTCTTTCGCTTTTTGTACCTTATCTTTTTTCGCACGAGCAAACAATTGCTTGTCAATGATGATCCCCTCAGTACCCGGAGGCGCTTTCATGGAAGCATCTTTCACATCACCTGCTTTGTCGCCGAAGATGGCACGAAGGAGTTTTTCTTCTGGTGTTGGGTCAGATTCACCTTTTGGCGTAATCTTACCAATCAAAATATCACCTTCTTTCACCCAAGCACCTACGCGGATGATACCGTTGTCGTCGAGGTCTTTAGTTGCATCTTCCGAAACGTTCGGGATGTCGTTTGTCAATTCCTCTTCGCCCAATTTTGTATCACGCACGTCCATTTCGAAATGTTCGATGTGGAGTGAAGTAAAAATATCTTCTTGAACAACACGCTCTGAAATCACGATAGCATCCTCAAAGTTGTAACCTTTCCAAGGCATAAATGCCACTTTTAGGTTTTGACCAAGAGCCAATTCGCCTTTTTCAGTTGCATAACCATCACATAAGATTTGACCTTTCACAACACGGTCGCCTTTGCGGACAACTGGTTTAAGATTGATACAAGTCTCTTGATTGGTACGCAAAAACTTAGTCAAATTGTATGTTTTGCGGCTGTCTTCAAACGAAACGAGTTGGTCTTCTTCTGTGCGGTCATAACGAATGACGATTTGCATCGCATCAACGTATTCAACCACACCGTCACCTTCTGCATTGAACAGCATACGCGAGTCACGTGCAACTTTACCTTCCAAGCCTGTACCGACAATCGGTGAGCGTGGACGAAGAAGCGGCACCGCTTGACGCTGCATGTTTGAACCCATCAAAGCACGGTTCGCATCATCATTTTCCAAGAACGGAATCATCGAAGCTGAAACACCGACAATTTGGTTCGGTGCAACGTCCATGTATTCCAATTCTTCTGGTGTAAACATCGGGAAGTCACCGTGCTCACGACCTTTCATTTTTTCTTCAAGGAATTCACCCGTTTCTTCGTTAACAGGAGAGTTCGCTTGTGCCACACGACGATAATCCTCTGCTTCTGCGGATAGATACTCAACTTTGGTGGTCGCGATACTGTCAACGACTTTACGATAAGGCGTTTCAAGGAAGCCCATTTTATTAATCTTTGCGTGAACGCAAAGTGTAGAAATCAAACCAATGTTCGGTCCTTCTGGCGTTTCAATCGTACAAAGACGACCGTAATGCGAGTAATGAACGTCACGAACCTCAAAGCCTGCACGTTCACGACTCAAACCACCGGGTCCGAGTGCCGAAATACGGCGTTTGTGCGTGATTTCACTGAGGGGGTTCGTTTGGTCAAGGAATTGCGACAACTGGCTCGTTCCGAAGAAAGAGTTGATAACAGACGACAAAGTACGTGCATTAATCAAGTCAATCGGTGTGAAAACCTCGTTATCACGGACATTCATACGCTCACGAATTGTCCGCGCCATACGTGCCAAACCAACACCAAATTGTGCATACAATTGCTCACCTACTGAACGTACACGACGATTCGCCAAGTGGTCAATATCGTCAATTTCTGCTTTGTCGTTAATCAACTGAACGATGTATTTGACAATGCAAATGATGTCTTCTTTTGTCAATACAAGCGTTTCGTTGCTCAAATCATGACCGAGTTTACGGTTGATTTTGTAACGACCGACTTCACCCAAGTTGTAGCGTTTATCAGAGAAAAAGAGTTTGTCAATGATACCACGTGCTGTCTCATCATCTGGTGGGTCAGTACCGCGTAATTGACGATAGATATAGTTTACTGCTTCGATTTCAGACGAAGATGGGTCTTTTTGTAGCGTATTGTAGATAATCGAATAGTCTTCTGACACATCTTCTCTTTGCAAGATGATGATATCAATTTCGTTATCTATAATGTCTTCGATGTTGCTTTCATCTAAAATGACATCACGTTCAAGGATAATTTCGTTACGTTCAATCGAAACGACCTCACCTGTGTCCTCGTCAACGAAGTCTTCAGACCAAGAGCGCAAAACCCGCGCACCGAGTTTACGACCAACACAATTCATCAAACTGTCGCGGTCTGCTTTGACTTCTTCAGCCAAACCAAACAAATCCAAAATCGTTTTGTCACTGTCAAAACCAATCGCACGAAGCAATGTCGTTACAGGGAATTTTTTCTTACGGTCAATGTAAGCGTACATGACATTATTAATGTCTGTCGCAAACTCCATCCACGCACCTTTGAAAGGGATAACCCTTGCAGAATAGATTTTAGTACCATTCGGGTGGAAAGACTGACCAAAGAAAACACCTGGTGAACGGTGCAATTGAGAAACAATCACACGCTCTGCACCATTGATGACGAAAGTACCTTTCGGTGTCATGTACGGGATGTTTCCGAGGAACACATCTTGCACAATCGTTTCAAAATCAACGTGTTCTACGTCGTTACAGCTCAAGCGCAATTTCGCTTTAAGCGGCACAGAGTAGGTCAAACCGCGATGAATACACTCTGGAATAGAGTAACGCGGTGGGTCAACGTAGTAGTCCAAAAACTCCAAGTTGAAGATTTGACGTGCGTCTGTGATTGGAAAATTCTCCTGAAAGCATTTAAACAGACCTTCGTTAGCGCGGTTTTCAGGTGTCGTTTCCAATTGAAAAAACTCTTGGAAAGACTTGACCTGAATCTCTAACAAGTCTGGGCTTTGATAGGCGATTTTGATTCTCCCGAAATTCACCCTATTGCGTTCGGGATACAAAATATTAGTTGCTGCCATGTATGAACGGGTTATTTTATTTTCAAAAACGAGACAAACGGGTTGTTTTTCTTAACAAGGATACCCCTCAGTATTTGAGCCTAAAAATGAACAATAATATACTATATAAATAGGTCATCACTTCACCGTTAAAACAGCGAAGTGATGACCGAAAAAATATCTAAAAATGAAAAAAAATCATAGGAAATGCTTGAAAATGTCTTGAATTTTATCTACATTAAGACGGGCTTTCTAATAAACGTGCAAAGTTATACCCTTTTATTGAAAATCATGGTATTTTTCAATAAAAAAATCTAAAAAAACCGACTTTTTATGCCGATTAAGAGAAGCAAAGAAATTCGTTGAAGTTGTATTTGAACATAAAAATGATTTTTTCAATCTTTGTCCTTCTGCATATAAATTTGTTTAAGCGAAAATTTGCTAACTTTGTGCCTAAATTTTAAAAAGCAACGCAAGCCAATGACTCATCCTATTAAAAACGAAGGTAAATTTACGTATATCGAAACGGGGAAAAAAGACGGTGAAGTCCTTCTCCTTTTGCATGGACTGATGGGCGGACTCAGTAATTTTGGAGATGTCATCACACATTTTTCTCAAACACACAATGTCGTGATGCCGACTTTACCCATTTATGAGATGCCTATGTTGTCGGTTTCTCTTGATGGTCTATTGAGTTATCTCGAAGATTTTATTGATTTCAAAGGGTTTGACCGTGTGCACGTTGTCGGAAACTCTCTTGGAGGACATATTGCACTCATTTATGTATTGAAGCACCCCAACCGTATTGCCTCTTTGACTTTGGCAGGCAGTTCTGGTTTGTATGAAAGTGCAATGGGTGATACCTATCCAAAACGTGGTGATTACGAGTTTATCAAGCGCAAAACGCAAGACACTTTTTATTCGCCCGATTCAGCGAGCCAAGAGTTGATTGATGAAATATACAATACTGTCAATGACCGTGGCAAAGCGCTGCGCATTGTTATGATTTCAAAATCAGCCATTCGCCACAATTTAGGCGATGAATTACACCAAATCAAAGCACCGACTTTGTTGATTTGGGGTAAGAATGATATTGTAACGCCACCTTCCGTAGGCGAAAAGTTCCATGAATTGATTAATACTTCAAAACTCGTTTGGGTGGACGAATGTGGTCATGCGCCTATGATGGAACATCCTGAACAATTCAATACCATTTTAGGTGAGTTTTTGAATGAAGTGGCAGCAGAAAAAGTAGCGTAAAGGATTTTTAAAAAAGGTTTTTGAAAAAATGTTTTGTATTCCGTCAGAAAACCTTACTTTTGCGCTCCGAAATCGAAATTTAATAATTGAAAATAAAATAGTCGTATAATATGGCACATCACGCATCAGCAAAAAAACGTATTCGTCAATTAGCAGTACGTCGTTTGAGAAATCGTTTTTACAAAAAAACGACTCGTACAGCTATCAAATCAATCCGTTCAATGACGGCAAAAGAAGACGCTGAAAAGTTCCTTCCGAAAGTTGTCTCTATGATTGACCGTTTGGCGAAACGCGGTAGCTTCCACGCTAACAAAGCAGCAAACCTTAAAAGTGGTTTGATGAAGCATATTGCTCGTTTAGCAGCATAATTTCTCCTTTTTATACGCATTTATACTGAGGGGGTGCTTGAAAAGCGTTTCATTCCAATTGTTTGGATTGAAACGCTTTTCGTGTTTTTATTATACCTCAAATAAATTTCTTCGTTTTTTGTGAAATCAAAATCCAAAAAATAAAAGTATCCGTAAGTTACCCAAAATAATAAAAACCAAAAATGGCAATCAAAAAGTATCATTTCATCACAAATTGGCGTGTCCAAAGCACTTGTCAAGAAGTTTATACCACTCTCAAAGAAGCCAACGACCTAAAACGTTGGTGGCATTCCGTCTATCTCGATGTCAAAACGCTTGAAAAAGGCGATGCACACGGCTTGGGAAAAGTCGTCGAACTCTATACAAAAGGTTGGCTGCCTTACACACTAAAGTGGCAGTTCCGAGTAACCGAAGTCCATCCCAATACATTTTCAGGATTTTCACTCGAAGCCTTTGGCGATTTTGTCGGACGTGGTATTTGGACGTTTGAACAAGACGGACAATTTTGCAACATTGTTTACGATTGGGAAATCGAAGCAGAAAAACCGTTGTTGAAATACCTGTCGGTTTTGATGAAACCGATTTTTTCAGCCAATCATCTTTGGGCAATGCGCAAAGGTTTGGACAGTTTGAATTTAGAATTGCGTCGGCGCAAAGGAGAAAAAAATGTACCGCCACCACCACAACCGACATTTCCACATAATCTGTTGAATAATAATGTTTTATAAATAATGGCTCATCAGAATAGTTAATAGGATAACACTAATATATGTTTTCTCACGGTTTTTAATTGAATATTGAGGTTTAAAAGTTTAATATTTAGAAACTATATACTTTATACAATACAAAATCTAATCAATCTATCGCTTTATTAGGATATGTTTTCTAGATTTAAGACTGAAAGATATATTAGTACTCCAATTCGCACTTCCCTGCTGTACTGCGTTACAATCAAGTTTTTTTGCCTCAATTTTTTCTAAATTGATTCGGATTAATTTTTCTTTTTCAACAGAAGAAATATCATAAATAGTTTCTCTAACCTCTTTATGATATTTGAAATCGCCATTATTAGAGAAACTATCAAGGTTGAAGTAATACACATCATTTAATTCTTCTACTTTAATAAATTTTTCCAAATCATGATGATTAAAAACAGGTTCATCCAATAATCTTAAAAGTATATTGGGTTTTATTGCAAATCCATCAGCATTTAAAACTAGCCATTTTACATATTCAGGGTCTAATTTCCAAATATCTGCTAAAATAGAACTTTTAATTCTGGAACGATTAACCATACTTTTAGGTGGGCTGTAACGACCAAAACGTAATTGTGATTTAAATGTAAAGACAATTTGCCTATTACTTTTTGTGTTTTTGAAAACTTCATTGCCATAATCACGTACGCAAGTTTCAAAGAATTTAGAATCGATTTTTATCATGTCGTATTTATTTTACATTTAATCGCTGATGATAATTCTAATAATATTTTATTATTAGAATTAAATTATTCGAACAAATGTATTGTTTATATATTATATTTTTCTTTATTCTATTAAAAATTTGTTAAATAGTTACTTTAAATGCAATACAGTCTTTTGCAATATGCGAATACGACAGCGTTTAAAGGCATTTTGATTTCTTTGACTTTCAATATTTAACTCTTTTTAACACTGTTTTTCAGACAAAAATTATGAAATTTGCCCCGCCTCAACAGAGCGAGGTATTTTTATTTCAATAAATTATTATTCGCAACAACCAAACCGCACATTATAATGACAAGTTACGTTGACATCGAAGCACTCAATCAAGAAATTTATATCGCCAGCGCATTTGTGGAAAGACTCAATGCCGAAACAGGAAAGGTCATCGTCGGACAAAATCAGATGATTGAACGTCTGATGATTGGTCTTTTAACGCGTGGTCACGTCCTCCTTGAAGGTATGCCAGGGCTCGCTAAAACATTGGCTATCAAAACATTAGCCAGCGCTATCAATGCTAAGTTCAGCCGTATTCAGTTCACGCCCGACTTGCTCCCTGCTGACATCATCGGTACGATGATTTACAATCCATCAAAAGCGGAATTTGCAGTTCGGAAAGGACCCGTTTTTGCCAATTTTGTCCTCGCTGATGAGATTAACCGCGCACCCGCAAAGGTGCAATCGGCTCTTTTGGAAGCCATGCAAGAACGCCAAGTGACGATAGGTGAACACACTTACCCATTGTCAGAGCCATTTTTGGTCTTGGCAACGCAAAATCCAATCGAGCAAGAAGGCACCTATCCGTTGCCCGAAGCGCAAGTTGACCGTTTCATGCTCAAAGTCAAAATTGACTACCCTAACAAGCAAGACGAGCGCGAAATCATACGTCGCAATATGACTGGAAACACCCCCTCAGTAAATCACGTTGTTACAACAGAAGATATTATGAAAGCGCGGGAAGTGGTCAATAAAGTTTATATGGATGAAAAAATCGAGCAATACATCCTCGACATCGTTTTCGCAACCCGCACACCGCAGCAATATGGTTTGGCTAATTTGCAAAACCTTATAATGTACGGAGGCAGCCCACGTGCGAGTATTGCTTTGGCAACAGCATCAAAGGCTTTGGCTTTCTTGAAGCGTCGTGGCTACGTCATTCCAGAAGATATTCGCAACGTTTGTCCCGATGTTTTACGCCACCGCATCGGTTTAACGTATGAAGCAGAAGCTGAAAATATTACGTCAGAAGATATTATCAGTCAGATTTTGAATAAAGTAGAAGTACCTTAGTTTGATGGGTAATTGAATAACGATTATTTTTAAGATCACAAATTGTGACCTCAAACATTTAAAGCAAGTCTGTATTTTATGTATTATTACATTCAATAGTGTCTAAAATGCTGATAATTAAAGTATTATTTGTTTTTAGATCTCTATATTTTATGATAACAATATTTCAACTTGAGGTCACAATTTGTGACCTCAAGTTGAAATAAGTAAAAACCAAACTACCTACTATGAAGCAAGACTTAATTCTTCGAGAAGACAATATCGCTTCGATAATTTATATGATTCGAGGAGAGAAAGTGATGTTAGATATGGATTTAGCAGAACTTTATGGTGTCGAGACCAAAAAAATGAAACAGACTGTCCGTAGGAACATAAATAGGTTTCCAACAGATTTTATGTTTGAATTAACTCGTGAAGAATATAATTCTCTAAGGTCACAATTTGTGACCTTAGAGAATTCAGATATTAGTAACAGAGGTAAGTTCAGTAAATATTTGCCTTTCGCTTTCACTGAACAAGGTGTTGCCATGCTTTCAGGAATATTGAAAAGCGATCGAGCTGTGGCAGTCAATATCGCTATCATGCGTACTTTCGTTCAAATGCGAAAATTTATGCTTTCGAATTTGGAATTGAGCAAACGTATTAACGATTTAGAACGTTTGATGATTAACCGTTTTGAAGATAATGAAGCGGATATTAGAGATATTTATGAGGCATTGCGTCAATTGACGATTGAAGAAGAAGTTGTGAATGAACCGCGTCGCCCAATTGGGTTTAAATAAAAAAGAGAAATCATGGAAACCAGCGAACTCATCAAAAAAGTCCGCAAAATAGAGATTAAGACAAAAGGTTTGTCCGCCAATGTCTTTTCAGGTGAATACCATTCGGCGTTCAAAGGGCGGGGTATGTCGTTTTCGGAAGTGCGTGGTTACAGCTATGGCGACGATGTGCGGAATATTGATTGGAACGTGACGGCTCGGACAGGCACGCCTTTTATTAAGGTGTTTGAAGAAGAACGAGAACTGACTGTTATGCTTGTGATAGACATGAGCCATTCGGCTTTTTTTGGGACAAAATCGCAGTTCAAAAATGAGATGATTACCGAAATTTGTGCTGTTATTGCCTTTTCTGCCATCAACAATAATGATAAAGTAGGCGTTATTTTCTTCTCGGATAAAATAGAAAAATTTATTCCGCCTAAAAAAGGGCGTGGACATATCTTATTGATTATCAGAGAATTACTCAATTTTGAGCCAGAAGGAAAAGGAACGAATGTGAGTGTTGGGTTGCAATATTTAAACAATATTCTTAAGAAACGCAGCACGACTTTTTTGATTTCAGATTTTATGGCAAAGGATTATGACAATGCCCTTCGGATTGCTGCCAAACGACACGACATAGTCGGTATTCACATTGCAGACCCTGCCGAAGAGCAATTGCCGAATGCTGGTTTGTTTCGAGCACTCGATGTCGAAACAGGCGAACGGATTTGGCTTGATACATCGGACTCTCGAACACGCCGCCGTTATGCCGATTGGTATAAAGAAAATATGCAGTATTTCAAAAGCACTTTCTTGAAATCAGGTGCAGATTCGATGAGTATTCGGACGACTGAAAGTTATGTGAATGCGCTTTTGAAATTTTTTCAACAACGTGGTAAATAACCATTTTAGGGCGTTTATACTGTTGAGGAACGAAATCCAGATACCATCGGGAAGTGGGTGTTTTGAAGTTTTTAATAAAAAAATATTTTAATAAATTGAAAATCAATAGTTTATATAGATTCAATAACTTGACGCAAGTTTTAAACTTGCGTCAAGTTGGGCTATTTGTTTTTTTCGGAATCTTACAAATAACGGCTTTTGCGCAGCAAATCAATACAGAACCAAAAGCCTACGCAACGCTCGATACCAACATCATGCTCATAGGTGACAAAGGCACATTGCACTTGTCCGTCGAACTCAATCAAGGCGAGCGTGTTGTCGGTTTTTCAATTGATATGCCTTTGGATACAGCTCATTTTGACATTCAAAATGCAGGGAAATGGGAGAACCGAAGCCGTGCGCCAAAATTAGAACGAGACATAGCATTTATTGCTTGGGATTCGGGTTTGTATCGTATCAATCCTGTTGTTTTTACGATTCAACAAGCAAGCGGTGAGCAACGGACGGCTCAAACCCCACCTGTGTTATTGACCGTTAATAATCCACACGGTATTGAGGGTTTGATTGCGCCCATTGGCATAAAAGATATTGAACGTGAGGCATTAACGTTTGAAGATGTTATGCCATATATTATTGGGTTTATTCTTATTGGTGGCCTGGCATTTTTAGCTTGGGTTTTTTATAAAAAATGGAAAAATCGGTCAGTTGTACCTGTTATTCAAAAAGTAGTGCAGCCACCACACATTGTTGCAGAACGCCTTTTACAAGAATTAAATGCCAAACAGCTTTGGCAACAAGGCAAAATTAAGGAATTTTACTCTGAATTGAGCTATATACTGAGGGGGTACTTGGAAGGGCAATTTACGATGTTGGCACTCGAATCTACGACTGATGAGTTGATAAAGATGTTGCAAAAAAGGCAATTTGATGCCTCGATAGTTGCTAAAATAAGGAATTTATTGGTCACAGCAGACTTGGTGAAATTTGCTAAAAGCAAACCCGCTTCGGAAATACATGACCCATTGTGGCGTGATGCCGTGGATATTGTGGAAGTGACTAAGCCAAAGCCTGTTGTGGAAGATGTTGATAATCAAGGAATTGTAAAAAGAAATGGTGAATAAAAGGATTATTCCTCTTCATAGTGGAAACGGCAAGAGAGAACAATGATAGAATCGTCCGTAACTTTATAAACGAGACGATGCTCTTGATTGATTCTTCGAGACCAAATGCTGTTTCGATATTTCAAAGGTTTTGGAATACCCATACCTTCAAGCGGGTTTTTAGCAGCATCGTTCATCAAAAATATTATCTTTTTCAAAATTCTAAAATCCTTTTCAGCCCAATAGACTAAATCTTCAACGGCTGTTGCCTCGAAAATAATTTTTCTCATTGTGTCTGTTTTTCTTAGTTTAGTTGGTGTATTTTTTTACAAATTCATCGAGGTCAACCTCGACAAGATTTTTGCCCTTTTCCGCATTGTCAATAGCTTTTAAAAGACGTTCTTTATTTTTTTTGCTGCTGAATAAATAGTCATCTTCATCCATTTCAGATGTCGTATGACCATTTTTGGTAACCATAGCTTTCAATCCTAATTTTTCAATGAAAGCTAAAACCGATTCAAGTTGAGTCGGATTGTCAATGTCAATTTTTATTGTCGTTGTCATTTTTTTGAATTTTATGCTCAAAAATAGGTTGTTTTGCAACGAAAAACAAACCGAAAATTAGATTTTTTATAAACGTATATTGTTATTGAAGCAGTTTAACGAATTTACGAATAACCAATAACGAATTCACGAATAACGATTATGTTCAAATACATAGAATTTGCCAATCCAGAATTTCTGTTCCTTTTATTGCTGTTGCCATTGGTGGCATGGTGGTATTTTGGGCGTTATCGGACGCATTATGCTTCGATAACGATGTCAAATATTGCGATGTTCAAGGGACAATCGTCATGGCGAGGTCGAGCGCGTGCTTTGTTGCCTATACTGAGGGGGTTGGCTTTTATCGCCTTAGTTATTGCGTTGGCACGTCCACAAAGATTGTTAAGTGAGGAAAACGTAGCAGCAGATGGCATAGATATTATGTTGGCAATAGATTTATCAAGCAGTATGTTGGCACAAGACTTTGAGCCTGACCGATTATTGGTCGCCAAACGAGTCGCTTCCGATTTTGTTGAAAAACGCGAATTTGACCGCATTGGCTTGGTCGTTTTCAGTGGCGAAGCCTTTACGCAATGTCCTTTGACGACTGACCATAAAGTGGTTCAAGACTTTTTAGAAAACCTACAAAGCGGCTTACTACAAGATGGCACTGCCATCGGTATGGGTTTGGCAACAGCTGTAAACCGCTTGAAAGACAGTCCTGCGAAGTCAAAAACCATTATTTTGATGACAGATGGCGTCAATAATTCAGGTTATTTCAAGCCCGAAGATGCTATGGCATTGGCAAAAACATTGGGCATAAAAGTTTATACGATTGGCATTGGTTCGACAGGGGAAGCTATGTCGCCTGTGGGTCGTCGAGCAGATGGGAAATACGTTTTTGGACTCGTTCCTGTTGAAATTGATGAAGCTTTGCTTCAAAATATCGCCACTACAACAGGCGGCAAGTATTACAGAGCGACCAATAACAAGGAATTGGAGCAGATTTATGCTGAAATTGACCGACTTGAAAAATCACGTATTGATGTTACGAGTATCAAACGACGCAGCGAAGCGTTTGGGGTTTGGGTTTTGGCTTCGATGTGTTTGATTGCTTTGGAAATATTGTTGCGCTATACTATTTTTAGAACGATTCCTTGATTTGTTTTTAGTGTTTTCATTTTCAATAAAAAATTGATTTTGACAAAAAAAACTTATTTTTGTACAAAATAATAACGTATGGAGCTTACTATCGACTTGCCTTATGACTTAGAATCGGAATTGCGCGAACAAGCGCAACAAAAAGGTAAGGCTTTAAATCAATATATCACGACAATTATTCGTGAAAAAATGAACGCAGCGAGACCTAAATCATCGGTTCTAACAACCGACGAAACACGCCTTTTCCAAATCATTAATAAAGGTTTTTCATCTGATTTTTGGGCAAAACTGCATCATTTAGACAAAAAGAGACAAGCAGTAACGCTTACTGAGGTTGAATTGGAAGAACTGATTGGTATGACTGACCTTTTGGAAGCCGCAAATGTTGACCGAATGAAAGCCTTGATAGAATTAGCTGATATTAGGCAAACCGACCTTGATACCCTTATGACAGAATTAGGATTGACAAATGGCAAACATACCTAAGAAAACACGTTTTTACGTAGCTGAAAGGGCGAAACATTGTTGCGAATACTGCTTTTCACAAGCAAGTTATTCTCCAGACTATTTTTCAGTTGAACACATAATTCCTCGTGTGCGAAAAGGCAGTGACTCCCTTTTCAACTTAGCATATTCTTGTTTGGCTTGCAATAACCATAAATACACTCATATTGAAGCGGCTGATCCTGTATCTGGTATCAGTGTTCCTCTTTATAACCCAAGAGTTGATGTCTGGGAAGACCATTTTTGTTGGAGTGATGGTTACGCTTTATTAACAGGTTTAACACCTAAAGGTAGAGCAACAATTGAAAAACTGCGACTGAATAGGACTTCTGTGGTGAATCTTCGTGTTGTGCTTGCAGCCATAGAAAAACATCCGCCTTTTTAAAATTAAATAAATGCGTTATTTCCTCGAACTCGCCTACAACGGCACCCGTTTTTGCGGTTGGCAACGACAGCCAAATGCCCCCTCAGTACAACAGACGATTGAGGACGTTTTTACTATGATGTTGCGGCAACAGATTGAGATAACAGGTTGTGGGCGGACAGACACGGGCGTTCATGCCAGTCAATATTTTGCACATTTCGATTTTGAATCTGATTATCCTAAAAACTTCTTAGATAGAGCCAATAAATTAGTTGGGAATGATATTGCTTTGAAAAAAATAATAGCAGTTGATGACGATGTTCATGCGCGTTTTGATGCCACGTCGAGAAGTTATCAATACGCCCTTTCTTTTGAAAAAAGCCCCTTTTTGACAGAAATTGCTTGGTTTTTTACTCAAAAAGACCGTTTGGACTTTGACAAAATGCAAAAAGCGGCTGATTTACTGAGGGGGTATGCAGCGTTCGTGCCGTTTTGTAAAACCCATTCTGATGCTCAAACGATGAACTGTAACATTATCCAAAGCGAGTGGATTTTTACAGATGACGGTGCTTCGTTTCATATCTCTGCCAATCGTTTTTTAAGAGGCATGGTTCGGCTGATTGTAGGTATGTGTATCAATGTCGGTTTAGGTCAATTGAGTTTAGAGGATGTCAAAGAGGCGTTAGACAAACAAGAACCTTTGAAAAAAAGCTATTCTGTGCCGCCTACGGGTTTGTTTTTGATGGATATTAAATATCCTTTTATAATGGCAAATGGCGAATATTTTAATGGTGAATTGTGAAAGGAAATATATTCGCCATTAAAATATTCGCCATTCGGCATTATAAATCTAACTTTGAGCCACAATAAGTAATGTTTTACCTGTCTTTTTATCATTTTGAAATAAGATGTGAATATTTAGATTCTTTCACTGCGTTCAGAATGACAAAAGAAAAGAAAAAATCCAATGCAATCCAATATCGTCGTTCAACTCAAAGAAGCTGCCGTTTTTCAAGACAAATCATTGATTCTCAATGATATAAACTTGACTATTTCAGAAGGTGAATTTTCCTATTTGATTGGAAAAACAGGAAGTGGCAAGTCGTCGCTCTTGAAAACTTTGTATGGTGCATTGCTTTTACAGAAGGGGGAAGCTACTGTGTGTGGGCATGATTTGAGAAAACTCAATCGGCGGACGATTCCACTTTTGAGAAGAAAATTGGGCATCGTTTTTCAAGATTTTAACTTGTTAACAGATAGAAATGTGCAGCAGAACCTTGAATTTGTCCTAAAAGCAACGGGTTGGACAAACAAAAAGGAGATGGCAGAGCGCATTGATGGAGTGCTTAAAGATGTCGGTATGCCCGAAGCACATAAACGGCAGCCGCATCAACTATCAGGTGGTGAACAACAACGCATCGTTATTGCTCGCGCTTTGTTGAACAAGCCCGCACTTATCATTGCGGATGAGCCGACGGGCAACCTTGACCCCGAAACGAGTGATGATATTTTGACTTTATTGCGTGATTTATCCATACATAATAATACAGCTATCTTATTTGCCACGCATGATTATCGAATTTTGCAGCACTTTCCAGCGCGTATTATCCGTTGTCAAAACGGTAAAGTTTTAGATGAAGAGAATTTCCTTGTATAGTTTGGTTATTGGTTATTAGGGATTGGTTATTGGTAACGAGCAATAACCATTCCTAAGTAAAATCTACCATTTTGAATTATAAAGCATTGTAAATCAATGCTTAAAAAATTCATCATTTATCATTTATAATTCATCATTTCCTAATACATGATTTCAGCAAAAAATATAACAAAAAGCTACGGAACGCTCAATGTACTGAGGGGGGTAGATGTCGAGATTCAGAAAGGTGAAATTGTCGCTATTGTCGGCAAATCGGGTGCGGGTAAAAGCACTTTGCTGCACATACTTGGCACACTTGACCGTGCAGACAAAGGGCAAGTCATCATCAATGGCGAAGACGTTTCGAAGATGAATAATAAGCGTTTGGCGGATTTTAGGAATCAAAATATTGGTTTTATATTTCAATTTCACCATTTGTTGCCAGAGTTTTCGGCAATTGAGAATGTGATGATTCCTGCTCTTATCGGCGGTGGAAAAGATGGTGCGGCTAAAAAACGGGCAGCAGAATTACTTGATTATTTAGGTTTAGCCGGCCGTTTGACACATAAACCGACTGAATTGTCGGGTGGCGAGCAACAACGGGTGGCGGTTGCAAGGGCTTTGATGAATGCGCCTTCCGTCGTTTTTGCAGATGAACCAACGGGGAATTTGGACTCGGCTTCGTCAAAAGATTTGCATGAATTGCTGTTTCAGTTGCGTAAAGATTTTCAGCAAACTTTTGTCATTGTAACGCATAATGAAGAATTAGCAGCTATGAGCGACCGAACTTTGACGATGCAAGATGGTTTGATTCAGGTATAATATCTTGAAAATAAAGGGTCTATACTGAGGGGGTCATAAATCCTTCAAACTTTTAGGTCGCCGTTTTTCATCCCATTTAAAACCTTTCATTTTCAAGGCTTCATGGTCTGCTTGTTTCATTGGTGTCATGGTTGCTTTGGGCTGTGTGAAAAAGCGAATGCCCTCCACTTTGTTGTCGCCAAAAAGCACTATCATCGAACTACATATCATTTTATTGACACTCATATACGCCTGTGCATCATCCAAAACATAATAAACAGATTCGGCATTACCTTCAACATTCATACGTCGAAGGTTATCATTTTCAAAAAAAGCCGTGATGTCTCGTCCTTTGATTTGATTAAAATATAATTCATCGTTGGAGTTGATAATAAAGCCATTGTTCCGCATATAAACACGGTCTAATTTATTGTCTGTCAACAACATACGCATTGTATCGGCGGTTAATTGCGATGTATCTGACCATATAATAGGGTCTCTAAAAAACCTGAAAAGGGAGTCTTGTTGGGTATAAGTCAAGGAGTCACAGACCGATTGAAAGTTCTTTTTGAACATCCGCACATTATAGTAGGCATACATCGAACGAAAAGTATCGGCCGGATTGGGCTTGAAAGTAATAATCGTATCGGCTCGCAACCACAGCGTATCGTTGTCCACAAGCGAGGTCAAAATAGGTCGTCCGCCTGCTGCTTTGATGTAGTCGCTGCGTTGGTCATAAGCCATGGAGTCGCAACGCAGCGTGGTTTTGGCAGAAGTGTCCTGATAAAAAACATTGCCTCGGGCTATGCCAATCGAGTCCTTTGAATCAAAATCTACGAAATCAGCTTCAAGTATTTTGCCTTCATTGACGATTTTTGACCTGCCACGTGTGGCGTAGGTTTTTGTTTTGCCACTATATATTATGGTGTCGGAATCTACAAACTGCTTTTCGTCTTCAAAATGAGCATTGCCTTTCAGTTGCGATTCTTCTGTTGTGCGGTTGTAAACAATCGTTGAAGCGCGGGCTTTTCGAGCTGAGTCTTGAGTTGAAGCATTGCCTTTTAGGGTAATAATCGTTGTTTTCCCATCATAAAGCATGGTGTCGGCTACGGCGACTTGCGTTCCCTTTTTATACTGAGGGGTCTTCGTAAACTCGGCATTGTCTTTTTGGAGGTCATAAAAGCCTGCTTCTGTATAAAATTGAGCAGAGTCTTTCATATAAATAAGTGTCGGCGCGAGAAACGTTGCGATGTTGTTTTTCGTATCAAACTTCAAAGTGTCGGTTTTGAGGTCAAAATCTTTGTCCACAACCAGTACTTGGTCTTTGAAAAATGCTTGATTTGTACCGACATTATAGACACCTCTTTTACTCGTCAATTGTGTCCGTGGGTCGGTGAGGGTCGCTTTGGTGTCGTAAGTAGCGACTTTTGTATTGAGGTTGTAATTCAACTTTTGCGTAAATAACTTTTTATCACCATTAACCAAAACGACATTGGAGTACAAATCTGCTATGCGTGTTTGACCTCGAAAGGTCAAAGAGTCTGCAAAAATACTGGTTGAATCGCCTTGTTTCAAGACAACATTGCCTTTGGCATATACATTATCAAAAGCATCCAAAATCGCAGAATCGCAGAACAAACGCGCGTCTTTTTGTTGCAAAACAACTTGTCCCTTAAATTTTTTACCTTCTTGATCCTTTATCAAAATGATTTCACCCGTTCTGGCATTCAAAATTTGGACGCGGTTTGAGTCAATCGTTTGCCCGAAAGGAGGTGTTGTATAAGGATTTTGTGCCGTTGCCATTTTAGGACATAAAAAGCAAAGGGCAAAAAGCAAGAGGCAAGATGCAAAAGGCAAGGGGCAAGGGGCAAGGGGCAAAGTGCAAGGTGCAAAGTCCAATGGGCAAAGGTTCGGGAAACTTTTAAAGTTTCCCGAACCTAAATTTAAACGAGTAATTGATTTTTGTCCCCCCTTCCCGAAATGTTCGGGATTTCGTTCCTCAACAGTATTTTGAGAAAAAAAAGGCAATTTCGATGTGAGAAATATATTGTTGAGCAAAATGAAATCTGTTTTTGAAAAATTAAGGCGCAAAAATAACGATTGATAGCGGAATCTGTTGCTTTTGTTTGGTTATTCGTTATTCGTAATTGGTTATCCGTTATCCGTTAATGGTTATTCGTACTCGTTATCCCCGAATTACGAGTAACGAATAACCATTAAGGGATAACGAATAACGAACATTGGGCATTTTTTTTAATATTTATTTTGCCCAATTCTTTAAAGTTCCTATTTTGCATCAAAATATTGTTTTTCAAGCAACTAAGACATCAAAACGCCTCATTAATGAATGAGCGTTTTTGAAAATCACATAAAATGGCGATTCATTCGCTTTAATATTTTAATCTTATAAAACATAAGAATTAGGTATGAGATTAAACCGAACTCTACTCATTATGGCTCTTGCGTTACCCCTCAGTATGGCAGCACAAGACATCCACTTTACGCAGTTTCAGTACGTGCCGCTGTCTGTTAACCCTGCACAAACGGGGCTTTTTGCTGGCACTTTCCGCATCAGCGGACTTTACCGCAGCCAATGGTATGGCGGTGGAACGGGTACAGTTAAAAACGGCTACCAAACCCCTGTTTTGCACATTGACCTACCCATTAAAGGTTTTCGGAAGCAAGACTGGATTGGCGTTGGCGTTAATTTACATCAAGACAAAACAGGTGTTGGCGTTTTGACCAATAGTTTGGCGGGCTTCAATGGCGCATACCATTTAGGTTTGGACAAAAAAGCAACGAATGTATTGTCTTTTGGCGTTCAGTATGGTCTCGTTTCGCGTCGGGTTGATGCCGATAAGTTGCGTTTTGCAGATGGTATTCTTAACAACGGTACAAGTATAGATGTAAAGAATATTGATACCAAAGGCAAATCGTACAGCGATTTCAGTATTGGCGCAAATTTTAGGAGCGTTTTAGACCCTAAAACGAACAATACGCTCAATATTGGTGTGTCTGTTGAACATTTGCTCGGACCAAAATACAACCTTATCTCGACGACAATTTCCAAATTGCCGACTCGTTTTAACTTGTATGGTATGGTTGATTTGTCTTTGACCAAGCAAATTTCGTTGCAACCTGCTGTTATCCTTCGTACTGCGGGTGGTCAAACAGAAACAATGGCTCAAGCAATGGTTGGTTTCAAATTAGATCCGAAAAAGAATACCGTTTTTAAAGGCGGTTTGGGTTATCGTTTGGGTGATGCCGTACAAGCACTTTTGGGGGTTGAATTGGGCGATTTGCGTGTGGGTGCTGCTTACGATTTGACGACTTCAAGTTTGCGTAGTAATTCAAGTATCAGAGATGGTTTTGAAATAGCCGTTGGTTATGTGGGTAAAATATTCAAAAAACCGAATCCACCTGCGACCATTCTTTGTCCGAAATACTAATATGAATTATGAGTTATAAGTTATGAATTATAAGTTATTGTTAACTCATAATTCATAACTTATAACTCATAACTTGTTTTCATTCAACTCAAAATTATTTTTCTAAAATGAAAATTAAAAATATCCTTTTACTCGTGCTTATACTGAGGGGTGTCTCAACGATTGTTGCACAGCCCTTGAATGCGAGTCGTCCTGAATATATTTTGCAAGTTGCCGATACGAAATTTGAAGCAAAAGATTATTTCACGGCACTTGAATGGTACACGAAGTATTATGACGAAACGAAAGACCGTGCAGCCGTTTATAAAATGGGCTTATCGAATATGTACCTTCGTGACTATGCCAGAGCTGAGCAAAACTTTTCGCGTTCAATGGCGCGTGATAAAAAATCGTCGGGCGAAGCCAATCCTGATGCGCAGTTTTACTACGGTATGATGCTCAAAATGAATGAGAAGTACGACGAAGCATTGGTTACATTGGAAGAGTATATCGCTTCGTCAACCGACGAAGGCAAAAAGGCTTGGGCAAAATCGGAACTCGAAGGCGCACGTTTGGCGATGCGGATGAAGGAAAATCCAAAGCTTTTGCTTGAAAATATACCTGGGAAAGTCAATACACCCAATGCTGAATACTCCCCCTCAGTAACGAGCGATGGTCAGTCGCTTTATTATGCTGCGATGCGCGATGGAAAAGTGACGATTTTGAACGGTAAAGAAGGTGATTATTTTGCTAAAATATACAAATCAACCAAAAAGACAGACGGTGCTTGGGACAATCCCGAAGCAGTGGGTGGTGAAATAAATCGCATTGGTGTACATCAAGGCAACGTGAGCATCACAGCAGATGGCAAAACAATGTATTTTACTCGTTTTGCTTTGATGGGAAATGATATTGGCGAATCAAAAATTTATTATTCAACTCGTTCAGGTGACAATTGGGGTGCTGCAAACGAAGTGAAAGGTGTAAACGGTGCTTGGATAGCAAAACACCCTTGTTTAGGCGAAATGTTTGGCAAACCTGCCTTGTTTTTTGCTTCTAATATGGAAGGTGCGAAAGGTGGTTTTGATATTTATTATGCCAACTTTATCAGCGAAGGCGAGTTCAGCGCGCCGGTTAGTTTAGGTGCAACTATCAATACAGTCGGTGATGATGTTACGCCTTTTTACAAAAATGGGTTACTTTATATTAGCTCAAATGGACATACAAATATCGGTGGTTTAGATATTTTTAAATCACAATGGAACGGTTCGGAATGGTCAGCACCTGAAAATATGGGTAAAGGTTATAACTCATCGGCTGACGATACTTATTATACAATGGACGATGCAGGGAACGCTTTTTTTACTTCTAACCGCCCGGGACCACGTTCTTTGAAAGGAAAAACGTGTTGTGATGATATTTACACTGTTAAAAAAGAGCCTGTTATTATAACGGTTAATATTGATGTCGTTGATACGAAAACAAATAAACCGCTTAAAGGGAATAGTTTTGACATCACAAATCGTTCGCAGAAAGGTACGCCGACTAAAAAAACGGCTGATATTTATACAGAAATCATTCCTTTGAAATCGTCTTATTTAGCCATTATCAGTAAGCCTGGTTACTTCAATGATACGCTCGAATACAGTTCTGTGGATATTGATAAATCAACGACTATCAAAAAAACGGCTCGATTAGTTCCTGTGCCGAATGTTGTTATTTCTTTAAGAGCGACAACGGAAACGGGTGGAAAGCCTTTGACAGGTGTTAACTACGTCTTGGCCGAAGCGGGTTCTACAAAGGCTGATGGTAAGACAGGTGACATGTACACGTCTATTTTGAATAAAGAAAAAACGTATCGTTTGATTGCTTCTAAGGCTGGCTATACCTCCGATACCGTTGTTTTTAATACAAAAGATATTGATGTAACTACTGAAATTGAGAAATTGATGAAGTTGAAGCCGAAATTAATCACGGTGAAACGCAACGAAGCGATTAAGTTGAATAATATTTTCTACAAATACGACAAATATGAGGCAACTGAAGCACACTTAGATAACTACGATTTGGCAAAAGAATCCATGGATTATTTGTTTGATATCATGTCAAAATACAGCGATATGGTCATTGAGTTGAGTTCTCATACTGACTCACGCGGTACGGATGATTACAATATGAAGTTGTCTCAACGTCGTGCGGACGGTGTCAAAAAGTATTTAGTGGATAAAGGCATTCCTGAAAATCGCATCGTAGCGAAAGGTTATGGCGAAACGCAATTGGTGAATAACTGTGGCAATGGCGCAAAATGTAGTGACGAAGAACATTTGGCAAATCGGCGTACAGAATTTAAGATATTGAGTGGGCCAACGTCTATCGAAGTCATAGAACAACAACCTGCTAAAAATTAAAAAAGTGAAAAAATATTGTTAATGTTTAGGGCATCTCAAACCGATTTGAGATGCCCTTTTTTATTTGTTTTATAGCCGTTTATACATTATTATTTTAGTGAACAATACGTTAAACAATATAAAAATTTTGGATTCTAATACTGAGGGGGTTACTTTTGGATTAGACGCAACCATTATACAATAAATGACGTTTTTATTGTAGCGTTTAAACCCATTAATACACATTTTGACAGCATAATACACATGACATTGATACGAAAAATTACACATTTATTAATCGCTCTTATTGCTTTTCTACCCTTTGGTATGAGCCAAAATATCACAATCAAAGGAAAAGTTATTGATGCAGATACAAAAGAGACCTTGCCTTTTTGCCGCATTGTGGCAGATGGCACAACGGTTAATGCTGCCAGTGATATAGATGGTAATTTTGATATTACACTTTCTGCTCCTGCCAAATTCCTTACGGCTTCGATGGTTGGCTACGATACTTTGCGACGTAAATTGAGTGATGCCGCAGACCAAGAGATTATTTTTGAATTAAAAGCAAGCGACCAAACGCTTATGGAGGTGGTCATATATGCGGGAGAAAATCCATCGCATCGTATTGTTAAAGGCATCATTAACAATAAACCTATCAATCGCCCGAGCCAACTGCCTCATTATCAATGCGAAACATATACGAAAACGGAGTTTGATTTGGTCAATATCAGCGAGAAAGTAAAGAACAGCCGTGCGATGAAACCCTTTCGTTTTGTGTTTGACAATATTGATTCGACATCAGACGAGAAGGTTTTTTTACCTGTTTATATGGTCGAAACGATTGCTGACAACTTCCATACTGAGGGGTCTGACAAACTACAAAGTATTCCCAAAGCTGAAAAAGTGGCGGGCGACCCCAACGAAAGTTTCATTGCCACTGTCAGAAATATGCAAAACGATTTTGATGTTTATGACGATTGGATATATGTTCTTGAAAAACCTTTTATCAGTCCTTTCGGCTCATCGGGCTTGTTTTTTTATGAATATTATATTTCTGACAGTACAATTGCCAATGATGGCGCGAAAAAATATACTATTCGTTTCAAGCCACGTCGTAAGCAGGAAAACACGTTTTATGGCGAATTCGTGGTTGAAGACAGTAGTTTTGCCATCGAAAAAACAAGTATGCGGATGTCTCCTGATGTGAATATCAATCTCATAAACCGCATCATTTTGTTCCAATCTTTTGAAAAAAACACGTCTGATACTGAGGGGGTTCGTTGGTTACCCGAAAAGTCCAAAATGATATTGGATTTTCATATTACGCCTAAATCACCAGGTATGATTGGTCGTAAAACCATTATTTTCAAAGATTTTCATTTCAGTAAAGACAGTGTTAAATTGTATTTGCCTTCTAAGAAAACACCAGAACAAACATTTGAACAATTGCAACGAGACAATGCTTTTTGGGAAAAAGCACGTCCAGAAATATTGACCAAGAACGAAGCTTCTGTCTATAAAATGATTGACAGCTTTATTAATGTTCCTGTTTATCGGACTTATGTGGATATTATCAATACCGTTGTGGGTGGTTATAAAGAATTGGGCCCTATTGAAATTGGTACTTATTTTTCAATGTATTCTTACAATCCCGTCGAAGGTTCTCGTGTGCGAATAGGTGCGCGAACAACACCTGATTTTAGCCGAAAAGTGCGTTTTGGAGGATTTGGTGCTTATGGTTTTAAAGACAAAGAGTGGAAATATGGTGCTAATGTGGAGTGGATTCCTCGACGTGACCCGCGTTCCCTTGTCGGTGCGGCCTACACCAAAGATGTGAGTTCAAAAAGTGCGAGTTCGGAAGCTATAAATCTGAACGATGCCAATTTTTTAACGGGTTTTTATCGTCGTCCTGTTTTACAAAAACTGATGGCAGTTGAGGAATCAAAAGTATTTTATGAGCAATACCTTCAAGGTGGTTGGTCAGGTCGGGTCACTTTGCTCGACCGCTCGCTTGCACCGTTTAGAGCCTCGTCGGGCAGTGGTTTTAACTATGCCTATTTGCCAGACGCTGATGCGCCTTCGGCAATTGATACGGTTGTCAAAACAAGCGAAGCTGTGATGAAAATTCGTTATGCACACAAGGAGGAATATATAGATGGTACGTTCAATCGTACAAAAACAGGCTTACAAAATTTTATTTTTGAAGCCCAATACACTTACGGTAAATCAGGCAATCCTTACCATAAATTTGAAGTAGGCATCAGTGGTTATTTCGATATAAACCCTATTGGACGCACCAATTATCAGATAAATGGTGGCAAAACCTACGGAAAAGCCTCGTTTTTGCTGCTTCACTTAGCAGAAGGCAACGAGTCTTATTCCTACGAAACGGCTGCATTTAATGGCATGAACCGCTTTGAATTTGTGGGCGATGTGTATAGTAGCCTCGTTGTGACACACCATTTTCAAGGTTTGTTTTTGAATAAAATTCCATTGATTCGCAAGCTCAATTGGCGTGAAGTAGTCACTTTCAAAGCATTTACAGCCAATATGTCTGCAACAAATCGGGCAGCCAATAGGCTCAATGCGTTTGATATTGCCGCCGTCAGCCGCACGAATTATGCAGGTTTTCGCGTGCCTTCTGCCTTGCCTTATATGGAGGCAAGTGTGGGCATTGAAAATATTTTCAAAGTCCTTCGGATTGATGGCGTTTGGCGTTTAAATTACTTGGATAACCCTGAAGCAGCGCGTTTTGCACTGCATGTTGGCTTTGATTTTCATTTTTGAATTTGTTTGCCCCCTCAGTATAACTGTTTAATTTTTTTTCAAAAAATCAATATTCCGTTTCAATCCTTCAAGTTTCGTCCGTTTAACAGGTGATTTTTTGAAAATTTCCTTGAAAACGTCTTCTGTAATGTCCAACCATTCTTCTTTAGTCATGGTGAGCAGTTTGGGATGAGGTTCAAATTGCGGCTCTTCATGCCGTTTTGCGAAGCGATTCCAAGGGCAAACGTCTTGACAGATGTCGCAGCCGAACATCCAGCCCGCCATTTGGTCTTTGTACTGAGGGGGTATTTTTTCGTCCGCTTTTAGCTCAATTGTCAAGTAGGAAATACACTTTGAGCCGTCCATGACGTAGCCATCAGGTGAAATAGCTTCTGTCGGACACGCATCAATGCAACGACGACACGTGCCACAATGGTCTCGAATGGGATTGTCACCAACCAATTCTAAATCCAAAATCAATTCTGCCAAGAAAAAATAAGAACCCCGCTTGGGATTTATCAACAAGGTGTTTTTCCCAACCCAACCCATGCCTGAACGTTTTGCCCAATCACGCTCCAAAACAGGGGCAGAATCCACGAACGCCCGTCCATTGACTTCGTCAATTTCATCGTTGATGAACTGCAAAAGCTGTTTAAGTTTGTCTTTCACGACAAAATGATAGTCTGTGCCGTAGGCGTATTTCGCCATTTTTGGGGCTTCTTCGTCAGTTTGCTTTTCGTCTGTAAAATAATTGTAGGTTAAAGAAATGACCGATTTTGCACCGTCCACGAGTTTCCGAGGGTCAATACGTTTGTCAAAATGATTTGCCATATAGCTCATTTTGCCGTGTAAGCCTTGATTGAGCCATGCTTCGAGCCGCCGTGCTTCGTCGTCCATTTGTTCTGCACGTGCAATGCCGACAAATTCGAAACCGAGGCGATATGCCTCGTTGCGGATGCGTTCTGTATGGCTTTCGATGATAGTCATGTTGCAAAAGTAAGGGAAGGAGAGGAGAACGAAGTGTCTAAAAACAAAAAAAGCCTCACAAAAATGTGAGGCTTTGCGCCTAATCTTGGACTCGAACCAAGGACCTACGGATTAACAGTCCGCCGCTCTAACCAGCTGAGCTAATCAGGCTTTTTTGTTTAATTTAACTGCTTTACTTAAAAAGCGATGCAAATATAGAACCATTTCATAGAATTGTACAATCTTTGCACCAATTATTTTTAAAATATTTTTTTTTATTTAAAATAGCGTTTTCTGAAACGCACATAACTCTTTGAAAATGAGTCTTTTAACAGTTGGAACAGTTGCTTTTGATACAATCGAAACACCTTACGGAGTCGCAGAAAAAGTTGTCGGTGGTTCTTGCACCTATGTCAGCATGGCGGCATCTTACTTTACAAAACAAATTAATCTTTGCGCTGTCATTGGCGACGATTTTCCTCAATCTGAACTCGATTACCTAAGTTCAACCGGTGTAAACCTCGAAGGCTTGGAAATTAAAAAGGGCGAGAAGTCATTCTTCTGGCACGGACGCTATCACAAGGATATGAATGGACGTGATACACTTGAAACACAGTTGAACGTTTTGGAGCAATTCAATCCTGTTTTACCTGAGAGTTATAAAACGTCTGATTTTGTCATGTTGGGCAATTTGACCCCCTCAGTACAAATGACTGTTTTGAATCAAATGACCAAACGCCCAAAACTCATTGCACTCGATACAATGAATTTTTGGATGGACATCATGATGAAGCCGCTTTTGAAAGTGATTAAAAAAGTGCACGTTCTCATCATCAATGACGAAGAAGCACGTCAACTGAGCGGCGAGCGTTCACTCCGCAAGGCAGCGACTAAGATTTTGACATTAGGACCGAAATTTCTCATTATCAAAAAGGGCGAACATGGTGCCATGTTGTTTCATAAAGAAGATGTTTTTTACGTCCCTGCTTTGCCACTTGAAGAAGTTTTTGACCCAACAGGCGCAGGCGATACATTTGCAGGCGGTTTCATGGGCTATATTGCTTCAACAGGCAAACCGAATTTTGAAAATATGAAACGTGCCGTCATTTATGGTTCTGCATTGGCTTCTTTTTGTGTTGAGAAGTTCAGTACTGAGGGGTTGAAAAACTTGACCGATGAGCAAATCAAAGGACGTGTGGCGTTGTTTACTAAGATGGTAAAGGTTAAAATTTAAAAACCATTTGTTGTCCTAAACGTTTTAAAAGAACTTGAATATCAATCATTTAGATTCTTTCACTGCGTTCAGAATGACAAAAAACTCATCATTTATCATTTATAATTCATCATTAAGAATAATATGAGTCAACATTTAAGCGAACAAGAAATCGTACGGCGCGAGTCGCTTCAAAAAATTCGGGAAATGGGTATTGACCCGTATCCCGCAGCATTATTTGATGTAACGGCAATGTCTGCCGACATCAAAGCCCAATACGAAGAAGAAATTTTGGAAGACGGCACTAAAAATCGTAAGAATTTTCAAGACATCACCATCGCAGGACGCATCATGGCGCAGCGTGAAGCGGGCAAGGCGATGTTTATGAATATACAGGACGCAACGGGTCAAATCCAATTATATATGCGCGGTGAGGAAGTGAATACTGCTGCTGGTCGTGACGATTTTTTCGCTCTTTTGGTTAAAAAATACTTGGATATTGGCGATTTTGTCGGTATCAAAGGTTTTGCTTTTAAGACAAAAACAGGCGAAATATCAGTACATGTCAAGGAGTTTACCTTGTTGTCTAAGGCTTTGCGTCCATTGCCGATTGTCAAAAAAGATGCGGAAGGCAACGTTTTTGATGCGTTTACAGACCCTGAAATGCGTTACCGTCAGCGTTATGTGGACTTAACAGTGAATCCACAATACCGAGAAATTTTTGTAAAACGAGCAAAAATCATCTCAACCATGCGTCGTATTTTCGACGACAAAGGTTGGTTGGAAGTGGAAACACCGATTTTGCAACCGATACATGGCGGGGCTGCTGCACGTCCGTTTGAAACGCACCACAACACCTTGGATATGCCGCTTTATATGCGTATTGCCAACGAATTGTACTTGAAAAGGCTCATTGTTGGAGGTTTTGACGGTGTTTATGAGTTCGGAAAAATGTTCCGCAACGAAGGTATGGATAGGACGCACAACCCTGAATATACAGCTTTGGAGTTTTATATTGCCTACAAAGACTACAATTGGATGATGGAAACAACCGAAAACCTTTTGGAAAAAGTGGCTATTGCCGTCAATGGCGACACCAAAGTGAACATCGGTGAGAAAGTTGTGGATTTCAAAGGACCTTACGAACGTCTGTCCATTTTTGGTGCGATTGAAAAATATACAGGCATTGATGTCAGCGAAATGGACGAAGAAGCACTGAGGGGTGTCTGCCGTCAATTCCATATCCAAGTAGAACCATCTATGGGTAAAGGCAAATTGATAGATGAATTGTTTGGCGAAAAAGCCGAACCGAATTTGATACAACCGACATTTATTACGGATTATCCCGTTGAAATGTCGCCTTTGACTAAAAAACATCGGTCAAAAGAAGGTTTAGTAGAACGTTTTGAGTTGTTTGTCAACAGCAAAGAAGTTGCGAATGCGTATTCCGAGTTGAATGACCCGATTGAGCAACGCGCCCGTTTTGAAGATCAACTCCGACTCGCTGAACGTGGCGACGATGAAGCGATGATGATGGACGAGGATTTCCTCCGTTCATTGGAATATGGTATGCCGCCAACATCGGGCATCGGCATCGGTATTGACCGTTTGACGATGATGTTGACGAATCAAACGTCTATTCAAGAAGTGTTATTTTTCCCTCAAATGAAGCCTGAAAAGGGTTAATTTACTGAGGGGGTAAAAAATGGGCTTCAACTGGTTACAGTTGAAGCCTATTTTTTATGCGTATCAATTCATTCGATGTGCTTGCTATGCTTTATTTTGACCATATTTTTCAATGATTTCTAAAACTGTATCGAGCGGAGTACCCGTAAATTTACTTATCAAATTGGGTGAATGTCCTTGGTTGTAAGCATTTAAAACAACACTTACCCTATTTTTTTTCATACCCCTTTCAATCCCTTTCTCCATACCACGTTGTATAGCTTCTTCTTCAAGCAGTTCCATATCATACTTTTTACTTTCAGTAATTTGGTGCAGGATATAATCGCCATCGTCCATTTCCATTAAAATAGTTTTTTATGATTTAGAAATCAACCTTTATTATTGTTATGATTTTGAATAATATTCAATACACTGTCAAGAGGAATACCTGTAAATTGACTTATTAGATTAGGCGAATTCCCCTGACTGTATGCCGTTAAAACAACATTTGTACTGTTTTTCTCCATACCTTTTGCTAAACCTATCTCCATACCTTTCTCCATACCTTTCTCTATACCTTTTGCTAAACCTATCTCCATACCTCTTTCCTCGGCTTCATCAGCAAGCACTTCCATATCATACTTTTTACTTTTACTAATTTGATAGAGGATATAATCTCCATCATCCATATTGGATATTTCTGCGACATCAAATGCTTTCATAAATATAGGTTCGTTTAAAATGTTAGGAATATGGTCAAAAGTTTCCAAATTTCTAAGGAAATAGCACCATTTGTCAAATTGAGTGACTAATTCACTTTCTGTTTTTGTAAAATATGGCAATTGCAAAAACAGAAATTGCAAATTGTCTGTCATCAAAACGCCATTATTATCGCGCAAGTTGAAAGGACGAAGCAATTGTCGTTCTTTCCAATGTTCTAATTTGCTGTCGTATTCAAAATCTAAAATGCCGATGGTATAAACACGATTTAGTTTAAAATTCCATTTTCCTCTCTTGGCTTGCCTTTGAATTGGAAACGTGCAATAATAGACCGTTCTATCAACCATATAAGTCATTTTCGATTTTTGCATTTCGACAATGAATTTCTCACCATTTATGTTCTCGCAATAAATATCATAGACGCTTTTCCTTTCTTCTGAATGGTCTGGCAATTGTTCCGTTTTTTGAAATGTCAACGAAGCAATTTGATGATGAGAAGGCAATAGTGAATTTAAAAAATCCATCAGCAAATCTTTATTTGCTTCTTCGCCAAATAGTTTTTTAAAACCAAAATCGGTGGTTGGGTCAAAGTAAATTGACGTAATGTTTGGTAATTCGGGCATTTAAAAACGTTTTAAGTTTTGCTCAGAATGATGTTTGTAAATACAAAAATAACCTTTTTTAGAATAAAAACAACGTTTTTTATCAATTTCCCATACTTTTTCATTTGAAAAAGAGAAAAAATACACCCCAACTAAATATCTACCAATGTCGCCGCTTCTTCACCAATCAAACTGCCAATCGCTACACCCATGCCACCCATACGCACCGCTACAATCACATTGGGCGAAACACATTCGACAATTGGCTTTTTATGGCTGCCGATTCCTAAAATACCACTCCACCAAGAATCAATTTCAAAAGATGTATCAGGTAAAATAACATCTGTAAGTATTTGTTTCAATGCGTTTTGTATCAATTCGGTTGAACCAAAGGCATCTGTCATTTCGTTTTCAACTGCCAAATTACGCCCGCCACCTAAGAGCAAACGATTACCCACATTGCGGAAATAAAAATAGCCTTTGTCGTAGTGAAAACAGCCTTTTACATTAAAATTAGGTATTGGTTTTGTAATTAAAACTTGGTTTCGGGCGGCTTGAACCTCTAATTCTGGCATTAAGTGACGAGCAAAACCGTTTGTGGCAACGACGACTTTTTTTGCTTGAAAATCCCAACCGTCTTCCGTCTCCAAAAGCACCCCCTCAGTATTATCTGTTATTTTTTTTATTTTTAAACCATTGAAAATCAATATGTTTTGCTCTTGTCCAAGTCTTAACAAAGTCGTCATCATACGTCCTGTATCAATTTGACCTTCTGATTTATTCCAAATCATATTGGGTGCAACGCTTTTAAAACCAAAGCCTTGTCTTAATATTTCATAGTTGTCGTCACGCCCAACAATGGAATGGATGTTTTTATTAAAATACGATAAAGAATCTGCATTTTTTTCAAAAATACTGAGGGGGGTATTATTGAAAATTTCAAATCCGCCAAAGGCTTCATAACCCATATTCGCATCGCCAACACGTTGTCGCAAACGTGAAAGTCCACGAAAACGCTTCTCAACCAAGGCAAAAACCTCATTTTCTGAATGATGTTCTAAATCATCAAGCAACTCGCTGATGCTGCCGAAACAAGCAAATCCTGCATTGCGGGTACTCGCACCTGTTGGAAATGTGCCACGTTCTATGACAGCAATACGCAATGTGGCATCACGTTCGCGCAAAGCCAACGCTGTGGACAAGCCCACGATGCCACTGCCGATGATAGCAACATCAATATTGTTAAAAAAACTTTCACGCTCCCAAAAGCTCAATGTGGTTGGTTGATTCATGTTTGTTAGTGATTATTGATAACTGGTTAGTAGTAGTCTCCCCTTCGGGGTCGGGGGCTATATTTTTCACAAAAATAGCCCCCCCTCAGTAAAATATCATAATTTATAATAAAACTTCGATGAAAAGAGTCGTTTAATCTAATTCATGCCTTTTAGAAACTTCTCCCAATTGAATTTTGTTACCTTTGCGGCGTTTTCGGACGTTTTTGAAAAAAATTTAAAATTTACATAATCACTAATCATCATTTTCTATGAGTTTAGCCATGTTGGGGCAATTCATTTTGAGTTTGTCTCTTTTAATAGTTTTACACGAGTGCGGTCATTTTTTCCCTGCTCGTTGGTTTAATACCCGGGTTGAAAAATTTTACCTCTTTTTTGACCCTTGGTTTTCTGTTTTCAAAAAGAAAATTGGCGATACTGAATATGGTATAGGCTGGTTGCCTTTGGGTGGTTATGTCAAAATCAGTGGCATGGTGGACGAAAGTATGGACACGGAAGCCCTCAAACAACCCGCTCAACCGTGGGAGTTTCGCTCAAAAAAAGCTTGGCAACGCCTTATTATTATGATTGGCGGTGTAACGGTCAATATTATACTCGGTTTTCTCATTTTTGGCTTGATGGCTTGGCACTATGGCGAGGACTATTTGCCTGCTTCAAGTGTTAAAAACGGTATTCAAGCCGATTCGTTGGGCATGCAGTTGGGTTTGAAATCAGGTGATAAAATCATCAGCGTTGGCGGTAAGCCTTTTGAGAAATTTGACGACCGTGTGGTTCTACGTGGTATCGTTTTCGATGGTTCGCGGACAATGGAAGTAGAGAGAAATGGTCAAAACACCATTATCAATATTCCAAATGATGCCGTCAATACCTTGACAAAATTTGAGAATAAAGACAAATCCTTGTTTTATCCACGTATTCCTTTTGTGGTTGGCGAAGTCGTGAAAGACGCACCGGCTGAGAAAGGTGGCTTACAAGTCGGCGACCAAATCTTATCTCTTAACGGACAGGAGATGGTCTATGTACATCGCTACGAAGTTTTTATCAATGAATTGAAAGATAAGAAAAATACGCCACTTGAGCTTCAAGTACTGAGGGGTAGCGATACGCTCGATTTGAAGTTTTCGACGAATGAAGACGCTAAAATTGGCCTTCGTCCTGAAGCCGATTATGAAAAATTAGGTTTTGTATTGAAACACAACACTTATACACTTGCTCAGGCTTTGCCGATGGGTGTGACACGCGGAACGGATTTTTTGGTTAACCAAATCAAAGCGTTTGGCAAAATGTTTAAAGGTGAAATCAAAGCGAAAGAGAGCGTCGGCGGTTTCAAATCCATTGCTCAAATGTTTGGAAAAACATGGGATTGGCAGCGTTTTTGGCTTATGACCGCAAGTTTGTCCTTGATTTTGGGCTTTATGAACCTTTTACCGATTCCTGCACTCGATGGTGGTTACGTCGTTTTCCTTCTTTGGGAGGTATTTACGGGCAAACGTGTGAGTGACCAATTTATGGAAAAAGCTGTGACGTTTGGGTTTATGCTGTTATTGGCTTTAATTGTTGTTATCAACTTCTGGGATTTTATTCGTTGAGAAATTTGATGCAAAAAATTAAAGAAAAGACTGTGGAAATATTACCTTTGCCGCCGAAATCGTTGGTTAAGCACTGATGAGATATTTCAAATTAAGAAAAATCAAAGAATTTATTTAAAAAAATTTTTACAAGAATCATGGCAACTATTGCAGAAAAAGTTACGAAAATAATCGTAGACAAATTAGGTGTTGACGAAACAGAAGTTACACCAGAAGCAAGTTTCACTCAAGATTTGGGTGCTGACTCTCTCGATACCGTAGAATTGATTATGGAATTTGAAAAAGAATTCAATCTTTCTATTCCGGACGAACAAGCTGAACAAATAACCACAGTCGGTCAGGCGATAACCTATTTGGAGAAAGAGGCGAAATAATGCCAAACCATTAGGCTGCAGACATCTGTATCAACATCCACAAACTGAATGGTTTTACCTTCGGTTTGTGGATTTTTTTTGAATAGAGATGTCATTCCGAAAAAAACAATAATTTTAAAAAATGGGTTTTTATAGCCCATTTATTTCCGAAAGGCAATACACATATTTGTATTAACCTTTATTAAGGCCGTTTTTTAAAGAATTAACTTCTTTTAACCGCTAAACGGTACGAATCACCCTTTGTTTTTTCAATATTTTTTTAGCTTTGCTGCCGTTTTGCGGAGGACGACTGAACCCCCTCAGTATTTTTACGTAAATGATGAATTATGAATGATAAATGATGAATATTTTATCATTCATAATGTGTCATTTATTATTTATCATTCATAGTTTATCATTTATCATTCATATTTTAATAATGAACTCATACAAAAAAGGAACAAATCTCGTCGGCTGGCTAACGTTTGCTATCATAGCAATTGTTATGTGTATGTCGGTTGAACGGACGGGCAGTCTTTGGGATTGCGGTGAATTCGTAGCGGGATGTTACAAACTTCAAGTCGTCCATCCACCGGGCGCACCTTTGTTTTTGATGATTGGCAAGTTAGCTACGGTCATCGGTCAGATGTTTTCAAATGACCCCTCAGTAATTGCCTTTTCTGTTAACCTTATGTCAGGTATTTGTACGGCTTTGGCGGGTATGTTTGTCTGTTGGACAACCATGATTTTGGGCAAAATCGCCTTGACTGGTCGTGAAGAAGAACCCGATAGTTCACAGTTTATCGCCTTAGCAGGTGCGGGCTTGGTTTCTGGTTTGTGTACGGCTTTTGCATCGTCTATTTGGTTTTCAGCGGTTGAAGGTGAAGTTTATGCCATGTCAACGATGTTTACAACTTTGACTTTGTGGGCAATGATTAAGTGGTACAACCAACCTGATACGCACGAAGCGGATCGTTGGATGCTCGTTTCAGTTTATGCAGCAGCCCTCAGTATTGGAGTCCATTTATTGAGTTTATTGACATTTCCAGCGTTGGCTTTGTTTTATTATTTCAAAAAAACAGAGAAACCGACTTGGAAAGGCATGGCAATCGCAGGTATTATCGGCGTTTTGTCCATCACTGTTCTACAATCACTCATTATTACAGGCATCCCTGCTTTGTGGGGTGCGCTCGAAATCTTCTGTGTTAACACTTTGGGTTTACCTTTTACGATTCCAAGTTTGATATTGACTTTGGGTATTATTGGGGGTTTGACTTATTTGGGTTTGCGTATGGCGCACCGTCGTTCTAATGCGACTTTGCAGAATATCATCTTAGGTTTGGCATTTTCAGCGATTGGTTTTTCATCTATCGGTATGGTTTTGTTGCGTGCAAACGCTAATCCACCGATTAATATGAACAATCCAAGTGACCCAATCCGTGTCATTCCTTACCTCAATCGTGAGCAGTACGGTGAGCGTCCTTTGCTTTTTGGTCCACAATTCAATGCAAAACCAAGTGGTCAAGAAACAGCTGACCGTTATGGACGTGTTGGCGATGAATATAAAGTCGTTGACCGCAAAACAGATTATACATTCGACCCAGCAGATAAAGTATTTTTCCCACGTATGGGTCACTACGAAAGCGACCGTTCGCCTTATTATAAAATTTGGATGGACGTGCCGCAGCAACAAGAAATAGGCAGTGACCGTCCGAATACCTTCGATAACTGGTCATTTTTCTTCCGCTATCAAGTCGGTTGGATGTATGGGCGCTACTTTATGTGGAATTTTGCAGGACGACAAAACTTCGACCAAGGCTTCGGCGGTTGGGATAAATCGAAGGGTAACTGGGAGTCAGGGATACCTTTCCTTGATAAATGGCGACTTTTTGACTATAAAGATGCACCAAGTTGGCTGAAAGACGAGCCTTCCCGCAACCATTATTTCTTATTGCCTTTGTTGTTCGGTCTCTTCGGTTTGGTATGGCATTATGGCAAAAAACGTTATGATATGATGGGGCTTTTGGCTTTGTTTATCATCACGGGCATTGGTATTATTGTCTATACGAATGAACCGCCCAATGAGCCACGTGAGCGTGACTACGTTATTGTCGGTTCTATTTTTACTTTTGCGATTTGGATAGGCATGGGTGTTCTGGCGGTCTTTGATTTGTTGCGAGACTTTAAGATGTCTTCAAAATTGGCTGCGCCTATCGCAAGTGCGCTTGTTCTCATTGCACCGATACTGATGGGTACGCAAAATTTTGACGACTCCAGCCGTGCAAAACACACAGCTGCAAGAGATTACGCAAGTAATTTCTTGCAATCTGTTGACCAAAATGCCATCATTTTCACCTATGGTGACAACGATACCTACCCACTTTGGTACGCCCAAGAGGTAGAAGGTATTCGTAGGGACGTGCGTGTAGTCAACCTATCATTGATTGCCGTGGATTGGTATATTGACGGCTTGCGTCGAAAAGTAAATGAATCTCCTGCCATCAAAATGAGTGTGCCACAAGCAGCCGTTAGAGGTATGTTGCGCAATCAATTGCCGATTCAAAATGGTGAAAACGAAATGAGTATCACCGATTTGATGAAGTTTTTAGGTGAAAACCACCCTATACCAACGCAAGGCTATACTTTTGAATCGTATGCGGCAACTCATAAGCTCTTTATTCAGATTGATAAAGAATTGGCTATAAAAAATGGCATTATTTCGGCGCAAGACACGGGTGTTTTAGACAAAGTATCGTTCACTTTGCCTGGCAATTACATCATCAAAGACGACTTGGCTGTCTTAGATATCATTGCGAATAATGCCAACGAGCGTCCGATTTATTGGGCAGTCACTTGCCGTCCTGAAAAAATGGAAGGGCTTGATGACTATATGCAGTTGGAAGGATTAGCGACACGTTTCATCCCTATCAAGTCAACAAGCGAACGTTCATTTGGCATCATCGGCAATGGTCGTGTGGCAACTGATAAGGTTTTTGACCGTGTGACTAATAAATTCCGTTGGGGTAATTTTGATAAAGAAAAGACTTTTATTTCAAAATACTACCAACCGAGTGTTCAAACAACGCAGTTTGTCATCCTCCGATCAGCCATGGAAATGGTGCGTAAAGGTGAAAAAGAAAAAGCGGCGTTGTTGATTGACAAAATGTTTGAAGGTTTCCCGAATATGAACTTCCCTTATGGATCGCAAACGATGTATTTTCTCGATGCATACATACAAGCAGGTGCGTATGACAAAGCGAAAAAACACATCATTATCTTAGCGGACAATTTGGCGGCAAATTTGAAGTTCTATAACTCTTTGCCACAAGAAGACCGTATGGGTACTTTCGGACAAGACTATCAAAGCGATATGCAAACCAAAGAACAACTCATCGCCCTTGTCACTCGTGCAGGTGACGTGGCTTTAAAAGATGAATTGGAGAAGAAATTTGGTGCGTATAAAATACAACAAGGGCTGAAATAGGCCCCCTCAGTATAATTGATAAAAAAAACGTCTTGCTCGGTTTCGGGCAAGACGTTTTTTATTAAACACAATTTTAGTATTTTCTTTAACTTAGCCCAAAATTTCAAGAAATGATAATCGAATTACACAATTTCGGACCTATTGAACGCTTTACTTTTGATACAGAAAAGCAGATGTACTTTATTTTCGGTGAGAATAATGTGGGGAAATCGTATGCGATTTCGGCGGTGTATTTGATTTTGAAGAATTGGAAGAAGGGGATAGATTCGATTTCGGCATTAGAAGTTTCAGATTGGCGTTATGATAAATTAAAAAAGAAAGTTGGTAGCTCCGAACTTAAAATTGATATTGTAGATGATTTTACTTCAGTAATAGTACCATTCATAAATGCTTATTTTATTAAAAATTTAGAAAATTCTTTTTCAAATTCTTTTTCTTCAACTGGTGAACTATTTAATAAATATTCAAGAAAAAACTTCTCGATTACACTAAGAGATGAAGGATTCTCTTTGAATTTATTTCAAAAAGACTCTCATTTTAAACAATTAAGTGTTACTGACATTGCTATTACACCAATGTTGATACTTGAGAGAGCTGGAAATTTGAATAAAGATTTTTATTATAATTTAGATATTGATAATCAGTTTGATTTTTCAGTTGTTTTTCAGCGCCTAGGCTCGCAATCTTTTCTTACTAAAGAAGCTCAATATGAAAGGTTAGTTAATCTTAAATT
>JANLQI010000300.1:0-26486 GCA_031367705.1 Saprospiraceae bacterium
CAATTTTTTTTATTAAATTAAACTTTGCTACTTGCTTCTCAATTTCTTTATCTATTCTTGTTTTCTTGAAATTTTTGAAAATATCAACAAAGCTTTTCATCTCGATCAAATCAATACACTGTTTAGTAGGAAGTATTTTTAAACAATCACAAGACTTGCTTGTCATTAATTGATACTCCTTTACAAGTTTATCTTTTATTTTATCAAAATCAATAACTTGTGTCGAAGCATGAGAGCAACAAGATTTGTGAATTTTATTAATCTCTTGTAAATCAAAATAGCCTGTTTCCATGCCCCTTTTTTCAAGATACATTAAATAATCAGTTATTGTTTCTCGTTTCTTTATTTTCATAGTAACTCCTTTAAAGGTTCTGCCAATTTTGCAAAAAGCCGATTCAAATTGTCTGTAACATCATAAATTTCTGCAAAATCATTTGGAGATTTTTTTTCTGACAAATAAAAAGCAGTCCTATCTTTAATATCTTCTTTATCACTAAATACTTTTAAAGCTTGAATCAAGTATGGGCTATGCGATGTTACTAAAATAGAAATATCATTTTTTGATAATTCTACCAAAAGTCGAGCATATTCTATTTGCCATTTTGGGTGTAAATGTGTTTCAGGTTCATCAATAATTAAAAGGCTTCTTGTATCAATTACACCCGCTTGAATAAGTAATTGAATAATACCAAAAGATTTAATGCCTGATGCTGTATTAACTGATTTTATTTTAAAATTATCTTTTTTTCCATTTTTTTTAGAAAAAGAAAAGTCTTTTTCATGCTTTTCAAAAGAAAACCCTCCATTAATGATATTTGAAATTTTTTCTAAGAGCTTTATGCCTTGAAAATTTGTTTCAAACATATTTTTCGCAAAAAACTGTGCGTTTTCCAACTTTGTTACTAAATCTTTTATATGCAATGCCACTTTTGCTCTTGAAAAATTATTTAATCTATCTTGTCTATCACCATCTGAAAACTCTAGTAATGTCGCAGCAGCATTAATCATTTCGTACATTTGCATAATTATTGGAGTCTCAATAAAAGTAACATCTTCAAAAAATAGGATGTCCTCCATTTTTAAATTATCAATTTCATTATCTTTAATTGAAAAAGTAAATGTAGAAACATTCCCCTCAGTAATTTGGACATTTGATGCACTACTCTGCCCTTTAGGAGATATTTCTGAATAAAATTCAGAAAATAAAACTCTCTTTAAGGCTCTAAGGATTCTAATATCGTTATCTTCCTGAAGAAAAATGTATTTTTTAAGCTCTTCCAATTTAGGTAAAACACGTGTTCTAAGAGATTCCGAACCTTCTTCTTTAACAAAATTTATTTTACTTTCAATAATCTTATTGATTACATCCTCATTTGTTTCGAACAATGTACTACCTCCATTCAAATAAGGTTTTACTTCTTCATAAAAACGAGTGGGATAAAAGGCATCTCTAAAAAGGTCATAATTCTTTTTATCAGTACGAGTATTTAAGTTCCTTGAAAACACATAAATATCTTCCATTAAACGCTTGATGTTATGCTCTTTGCTCTCATTTAAATCTTGCTCATAACGACTTACCGCTTTCACAATAGCAAACATCAATTTCCCAACAGTACTTTTACCTGTATCATTTTCGCCAGCAATCACAGTTAAACCATCAAGCCTAATATCTGCTTGTCTAACAATTCCAATATTCTTTAATTTTAGGTGCATTTTTTCGTATTTTATCAAATGGCAAAACTATAAAGTTTTTTAAGTTCTTTTTGGTATTTATTTTATGTGCAAATTTATGAAAAAAAAACGCTCCCTCAGTATTTCCTCAATTTTTGGTCAATATTTGAGCACTTAAGGAATCAACACATACCCTTTCAATTGAAAGGTAGAAAGACCCAACATAGCCGATAAAATAGGCTTAATATTCGGGTTTCGTGGTTCTTTATCGAGTTTGCGTTTGTAAAGTGATTGTCCACAAACATAAAATTTAACGCCATTGTCTGCCATTTCATTGATTAAACGCGTATTGGGATTAGGCATACCGAATTTTTTTTGATAGGCTGCGTCGTTCAAAATCATAGTTGTGCCATTGAAGTGAATGACCACAACAAGTTCAAAATTCTTAGAGGGGACACCCGCGTAACGATGTAGATTGACGAGTCTTGCCAATTTATCCAACCCAGGATTAATCGAATCAGGTTTTTCAGGTCCTACGGTGATTTCAGACACAACTTTATAAGGCATCGTCGCATCAGCAATAGGCACAGCTTCGGGTACTTCGAAGATAGCACCGCCATTTTTAATTGCAGGGTTGATTGTTTGTTGTGCCGTCATTTGCATTGAAAACAGGCACAAAAGGAAGAAAAATAGGCATTTTTTCATCTTAGAAAGAATTGGTTTGAATTGTTATTACGACGATGTTATTTGAGTTGTAAAAATACTTTTTTATAGCGATAAATATACCCCCTCAGTAAAATCGAGTATAAAAAGCATTTGATTGACAGCCGTTTTGAATATTGCCTTATCCATGTTCCTTTTTGATACACTTCACTAATCCAATGCCACACGATACGTAGGGTCTTCCATAATATTCACTTCAATCACCTTATCGGCATTACTTAAAAGTTGGCGACAATCGGGGCTTAAATGCCTTAAATGCAGCTTTTTATTGAGTTTTGCGTAGCGTTCTGTGATTTTATTGACGGCATCTATGGCACTCATGTCCACAATTTTACTTTCTTTGAAGTCAATAATCACTTCATCGGGGTCGCTCATAACGTCAAATTTTTCAGCAAAAACAGTTGTTGAGCCGAAGAAAAGAGGTCCGTATATTTCGTAGTGTTTTATGCCTTCGGCATCTACAAACTTCCTTGCACGAATCCGTTTTGCGCTTTCCCAAGCGAAAACCAAGGCAGAAATGATGACACCTATCAAAACAGCTAAGGCTAAATTGTGTAAAAATATCGTGACCACAGCGACCAACATACCGACAAAGATATCGTGTTTCGGCATCTTATTAATGACCCGAATACTCACCCATTCAAACGTCCCAATGGCAACCATAATCATCAAACCCGTCAAGGCAGCCATCGGTACACGTTCAATCAAGCTTGAACCAAACATGACGAATACGAGCAACATAATAGCTGCAACCGAACTCGACAATCTGGCTCTTGCACCGTTTGAAATATTAATCAAACTTTGTCCAATCATCGCACAACCGCCCATTCCAGAGAACAAACCCGTTAAAAAATTGGCTAAACCTTGTGCGACGGCTTCTTTATTGCCTTTGCCACGTGATTCTGTAATTTCATCAATCAAATTCAAAGTCAATAAACTTTCAATCAGTCCGACACCCGCAACGATGAGGGCATAAGGAAAAATGATTTGTAAAGTCTCTATATTAAATGGAATCGCAGGTATGTGAAACGGCGGAAAACCGCCTTGAATAGACGCAATATCCCCAACAGTTGTCGTATCAATATTGAAACCAACAACAAGGGCAAAGATGGTGAGAATAGCCGCCAACGAAGCGGGAATGACTTTCGTAATTTTGGGCAAACCCCAAATTATCAACATCGTCAACAACACCAAACCCGACATGATGAGTAGCGGCATTCCTGTCATCCATTGCAAAACACCATCAGCCCCTTTGGTTTTAAACTGGTCAATTTGCGACATAAAAATAACAATCGCTAAACCATTCACAAAACCATACATAACAGGATGTGGCACTAAACGAATGAATTTACCCAATCGCAAAAAGCCCGCAGCCATCTGAATGATGCCTGCCAACACTACTGCTGCAAAAACATATTCGATACCATGCGTTTTTGCTAAAGCCACAATGACGACTGCCACCGCACCTGTCGCACCTGAAATCATGCCTGGGCGACCACCGAAAATAGACGTAATCAAGCCCATCGAAAAGGCCGCGTACAAACCCGCCAAAGGCGACAAACCAGCAATCATGGAAAACGCCACGGCTTCGGGAACGAGTGCCATGGCTACGGTCAAACCAGATAAAACCTCTGTTTTGTAATCCACTTTTTGTTGAAAATCGAATAAGTTGAAGTATTTTTTCATCAATTTTTGATTGAGTTTTAGTAGCTACTTAGTACCCAATGAGCCACGAATTACACGGATTTTACTAATTGCACTAATTGAAATTTATTTAGATTCGTGTAATTCGTAAAATTCGTGTAATTCGTAGCTCACCTAAATAGTTGCGAATTTTAGTAAAATAATTGTCCTTTCGTAAAGTAAACACTTACAAAGCACGATATTGTAGCATATAAAAGTATTGGAAATAAAAGCTACCTAAAACCTAAATTGAAGGAGCTTATCTGATAAGGATTTGAACTGTGTTATTTCAAAAGGGGCGCAAAAGTAGTAAAAAACTTCAACTTGCCAACCGATAATCAGCAATTTGCTTGTGCATGACCTTAAACCAAAGCGGTGGAACGAGTGCCAACAACATCATCGCAGGATAACCCGCTGGCATTTGAGGGCTGTTTTCAAAATGTCGCAAAACTTGATATTTACGGGTGGCTTTATAATGATGGTCGGAATGACGGGTCAATTCTAAAAGTAAAACACGCCCTAACCCATGGTTAGAATTCCAAGAATGTATGGGCAAAACAGGCTCATATTGTTTGTCCGTTATCTTTTGACGACGCAAGCCGTAATGCTCGATGTAATTCACTGTTTCCAAGAGCAAAAAGCCCATAATGGCTGAATTAATGAACCAAAACAGCACCTCTACATTGAAAACAAGCGCAATAACGACCAATAAAGAAATTTGAATGACTTGATAAACGAGCATTTCGTTGTGTCCACTCCAAAAGTTTAGATTGGCTTGTGCCAAACGTTTTTTCTCAATTTGCCAAGCCGATAACCAACTGTCACGCACAGAACGGATGTAAAAAGCGTAAAGGGTTTCACCATATTTTGAAGAAGCAGGGTCTTCGTCGGTGGAAACGTGCTTGTGGTGTCCGCGATTGTGTTCAATAAAAAAGTGCATGTATAAAGTGGTGCAAAGCAATATTTTACTCATCAATTGCTCGTGCTTCGTTTGGCGATGCCCCAATTCATGCGCGGCATTGATACCCAAAACTGAACAAGAAATACCCAAAGCAGTCATCATACCGACCTTTTCGTAGTAAAATACTGAGGGGTCACTTATACGCATCAAAAAGAAAACCAAAGTCAATAATTGTATCGGCACTAAACTCCAAATGAGGTAATCGTAGGTTTTGTCTTCTAAGGCGATGGCTTCCTCGATTTCGGTCATATTGTCCTCATTACCTTTGAAGAAAAATTCTAAGAAGGGAATAAACCCAAAGACAAAGGCAATGGCAAAATATGTCCATAATCCATTCATGGACAATGAAAACAAGACAACGACGGGTGTTGTGAAGACGAGGAGGTATTTTAAGATTGAAAAACGCATGGAAGTGGTTGGTTAGATGATGAATAAAAAGGAGAATGGTTTATGTACTTTTCCATGCTCTTTGGCTTAACTTTTTAGCGTCTATTTTTTTTCTATTTTTCCAAATACCTGCATAGTCCGAAGGTTTTTCAGAGGTTGTATAACTGCCTTTCGTAAAAGTGGTTAAAGGCTGATTTGACTCATCTGAAACTTGTTTCACTGTTTCAATGTAGTCAATCGTTTGTAAAAAGGCTTTCAATGTTTGAGCCGCCTCATCTGATTTAACTGATACTGCTAATAGTTCCATTTCAATTACTTTTTCATAAAAATTAAACAACTGCTTTCAGAAAAACGAATCAACCTACGTTAGGGAAACTTTGAATGCTGTGCATATCCTTTATCTTTTCGTACGATTATTCATGTTTGTTATGCAAATTAAAGGAAAAAGTCCCATTAGGGACGGTTTTACGGTAGAAAATTTAATTTGTGTAAGAAATAACATATTATAATTCACTTCAAAACTTATGAAATATGCACTGATTTGAAAGTTCTGAAACATTTTGTTCACGCCTTAAATCACCTTTCCCTTCCACCGTCCACTACTCAAATAGCCGTATGCCATCGCAAAAATAGAGAACCAATAAAGGAATTCGCACAACCAACCGACATAAAAAGGCAGTCGCCAATGCTCATAAACAAGCCAAACATAGTGGCAATAAAAAATGATGGCAACGATTTCAATCTTTAAAGTCGCGCGGGTTTGTGCCGTGCCGTTGACACCATTCAAGGCGACTGCACCCAAAGACATGGCAATAATAGCACCCGACACAATACGCACAATCGGCACACCTTCATGGATAAATTCAGCCGTTTGACCATAAATAGACAACAAAGCGACAGGGAAAAGATTGATAATAAGGGCAAATACAAGGGCTATACCTACGCTCAAAGACATAATCATGCGGACAACTTTTAGCGCACGCTCTTGTAAACCTTGCCCAATGACATTACTAACCATCGTATTACACGTCGAAGCCAATGCCCAAGTGGTGCAACCAAAAAAGCCAAAGAAGTTACGCATCACATTTGTAATCGCACTTTCGAGATTATCCCCCCTCAGTATTTGACCGTGGCGTTCGACCAAAATAAAGAAAAACTCCCAACTCATAATGCTGATGACCAATTGGAAAATCAAAGGCAAAGACTGAACCGTGATGAGGCGCATAATGCCTTTGTTAAAACCTGTGTTTTTGTCTAATTGCAAACGTTGAACGATGCCCGCACCATATAAAACGAGGACAGATGCAGCCAAAGCGAACCCCTCAGTAATAAGGCTCGCATAAGCCGCTCCGTTAAAACCCCATTCAGGAAATCCCCATTTACCATATATCAAAACATAATCTAAAAAGATATTTGTCAATGTTTCAACAACTGTTGCAAACAATAAAAAACGACTGTTATTAGAAGAAATCAACAAGACATTGCACAATTGAAACAACAAAAGCATAGGCAAACCTAAAATCCTGATGCGTAAAAAAATGACCGCTTTTTCCGCTAACTCATTAGATTTCAAGGAATAAGTCAATAAAAAAGAGCCCAATGTATAAGATAAAACAATGGCAACCACCGCCATCAACAGCGCAACCCGAACGCCATTCCAAAACAGTTTACTGATTTCTTCCACCTTATCTTCTCCTGCACGTCTGCCCATTAAGGCTTGTAAACCATTGTTCAATCCAAAACCCATGACCGCAAAAACGAGGTAATAAACACCCGTAATACCGCCCAATGCCAACAGTTCACCGCTTTTATCGTAGTTGCCTAAGAAAAAATTATTGGTAAAAAAATTGAATTGCGGTATGAAAATGGACAGACTAATCGGTAACGCCAACCGAACTATCTGCCGATAACTGATGGTCATTTTTAAATCTACCGAGCTGTTTTGAGTTGCCATAACGATATTAAGTTGAGTTTAGACACAAAGGAAAGTCTTTTTAAGGAAATGATGAATGATGAACGATAAATGATGTATTTATAAAACTATTGAAAATCAACGTTTTGCAAATCTACATTTCTCTAACAATATCTATTTCCTTTGATTTTAGTGCTGTCTGTCTAATTTTACCTTTAAAGAAACTATAATAATTACTTTTGCAATATTAAGGGTTGGCCACTGAGTGGTCTCCTTCTAAGTATTCACAGAAAAGTTTTGTTTAAATTGTTCAAACCAACTTATGAATTATATTGATTGGCTCGTATTAGTATTAACACTCGGTTGCATCGTTGCTTATGGTCTTTGGAAAGGGCGAATGTCCAAGCGAAATATGGAAGGTTTCCTCTTGGCAGATCGACAAATGCCTTGGTATCACGTCACCTTGTCCGTCATGGCAACCCAAGCCAGTGCCATAACATTCCTTTCCGCACCTGGACAGGCATATATTGATGGTATGCGGTTCGTTCAGTTCTATTTTGGTTTGCCTTTGGCGATGATTGTGATAGCAGTAACGTTTATTCCGCTGTTTAAGCGGTTAAAAGTCTTCACCGCTTACCAATTGTTGGAAGAGCGTTTTGATATAAAAACAAGGACGCTCACATCTTTATTGTTTCTCATACCACGTGCGCTGTCAACAGGCGTAACGATTGCCGCGCCGAGTATTATTTTGACAACCATACTCGGTTGGGATTTATATTGGACAAATATCATTACAGGTTCTGTTGTAACCGTTTACTGCATGTTTGGTGGTTCAAAAACCATTTCTTATACCCAAATGCAACAGATGTTTGTGGTTCTTGGCGGTATGTTTATCGCTGGTTTTATGGTCGTAAAACTGCTGCCAGAAGGCATTGGCTTTACAGATACCTTGAAAATTGCTGGTAAAATGGGCAAAACCAACGTCATTGATTGGGAATTTGACCTTAGTAATCGTTACAATGTATGGTCAGGTTTGATAGGTGGTTTTTTCCTTCAATTGTCTTATTTTGGAACAGACCAATCGCAAGTTGGACGTTATTTGTCAGGTGAATCCATTGGCCAAAGCCGCTTAGGTTTGTTGATGAATGGCATTTTGAAAGTACCCATGCAGTTTTTCATTTTGATGGTCGGAGCATTGGTTTTTGTGTTTTACCAATTTGAACAACCGCCACTTTTTTTCAACCAAACCGCTTTGGAAAAGGTCGAGGAGACCCCTCAGTATAAAAGCATTTTAGAGCGCAATACAAAGGTCTTTGAAGAGAAAAAAGTAGCTGTCAACAATATGATAACATCCATAAAAGCAGAAAACAATGCAGAAATCAATCAAACTGTCGAAAAAGTATTGGCATTAAACACACAAACTGATGGCTTACGAAAAGAAGTAAAAACATTGATGCTGGAGAACAATCCAAGCGAAGATGTAAACGATACCAATTACATTTTTCTCTCCTTTGTCACTAAATATTTACCCGTCGGTTTGGTCGGCTTATTGATTGCAGTCATATTGTTAGCTTCAATGGGTTCAATGGCATCTGCGTTTAGTTCTTTGACTTCCTGTACCGTTGTGGACATCTATCAAAGACTCATCAATCCGAATGGTTCAGAGAAGCATTATTACCAGTTTTCGCAATTAGCGACCTTGGGTTGGGGCATTTTTTGCATCATCGTTGCACAGTTTACGGCCAATATTGGTAGCCTCATTGAAGCGGTCAATATATTAGGTTCATGGTTTTATGGGACGATTTTAGGGGTCTTTTTAGTCGCTTTTTACTTCAAAAACGTCAAAGGAGGGGCTGTTTTTTGGGCTGCATTATTGGCGGAAGGCATCGTCATATATAGTTGGTGGGTTAATTTGACCGCTTTTTTATGGTTGAATTTGATCGGTTGCGTTTTGGTTATTCTCTTTGCCCTTGTCATTAATTTGTTAAATAAAGTATTTTTAAATAAAACAATTTAAGTACAAAACATCTCTAAAAATGCGACGTAAGTAACCCTTACGTCGCATTTTTTTTCACTCATTTTGAAAAAATATATTTGCACAAAAAAATATACATACAGTTTTTCCTACTGTTCTTTTTTTTACCTTTACACTTCTTTTGGAATCCATTTATCTTAAACTTATGAAACGAAAGCATGTGCAGTCCATGAACTATACCGATTGGACGGAAGAGCAGCATAGAGATTATCTCAAATCACATGAAAGTTATCTGGCATACTATGCCCAGCATAACCCCCTCAGTATAGACCGTTTCATCAAGGAATACGCGGCTATTAAACACGATATTTTCAAAAATATTGACCATTATAAAGAGGCTTTCGACCAACATAAAATGCAGTTTTTAAGCGATGCCGACCGATATATTGACATTATTCTACAAAAAAAGCTCTTTAATCTACAATGTCAATGGCGCGCGGGTTTGGTTCAATTACCTTTTGTGGACATTTGCGCTGACTTCATATATTGGCAACATCATATCCGTTCATGCCCTTTTATTACACCCATTACGCCTGAAGAATTGGATGTATGTATGGATTTTTTGAAAGAAGAAATTGACCAGTCCGAAGCATTGTTTGGCGAATATATTGATTGGCAAAACTATCAAGGCTACAAAAATCATCGTCAGTTTTTACGCAGCCAAAAAGCCGAAACAAAGGCAAATCAAGCGCACAGACCCTACGATTCTGCTATTATGCCTGATATTTATACTTATTTTGATAAAGCACAACACACCATTTCTTGGTTAGATTTGCCTGACAAACGGGGTGAAAAAGAAGCCATTTATATCTCTGAAGGCTATCGCATTAAGTATAACAATCTTAAAGAAAAACTCAAGACAGAAAGTGATTGGGCGGCATTGACCGACGACAATGAACAAGGGGAGGCGACCGACGAAAAACCGGGTTTGCATGCTTTTGACCCTCTGGATTTCATCAAACAAGTTGAAGATGCTGAAACCCAAGAGGCTTTTACTTACTACAATCACCAAAGGCGTTTGGGGCATTGGAAGGAAGAAGACGACGAAACGCAAATGTATTTTGACTTTTTAAAGGCTTTTGATGAACCCATTCGCATAGAAGGACATGAAAATTGGCGCACCGCTTTGGCGATGTCGGCTCGGCGTTTCAAGCAAAATAAGATTGCTGAAATGTTGCCTTATGCCTACGATACCCATGCTTTTGAATTTAATGGTGAAGTGGATGAAGACAAAATTCTGGCCGAACGGGTTGCTCGTTTTAAATACGATGAAAACGACCACTATTATAAGGTGTTAAAACTGCAAAAAGAAACGTTTCTCGCTGCTCGTCAAGCCTTAGATGGCAAAAATGATTTTGATTATTTGTAATTTTACCCCCCTCAGTAAAAACGCTCTTTTTTGCTTGAAAAAGCCAATTTGCTTTGTAAACATAACGGTTTGCCCTAAAAAACGCTATGTTTGAACCATGAATACCAACAACCATCCAATTACTATAAAAGACATCGCCCGAAAGTTCAATTGCTCGCCATCAACGGTTTCCAGAGCATTGAACAATCACCCGCTCATCAGCGAAGACACAAGGAAAAACATACAGGAATACGCCAACCGCATGGGGTATCAACGCAACACTTTGTCGCTCGGTTTGCGAAACAGCAAGTCGGGAACAGTAGGCGTTATCATTCCCAATATCAATCATTTTCACGAAACGGCTATGGTGGACGGCATACAATCGGTGCTGCAAACACGTGGTTATTTGTTGACTATTTGCGTTACGAACGAAAGTTATCTCCTTGAAAAAGAATACGTTGAAAAATTGCTGGCAAACCGTGTTGAAGGCATTTTCTTATCCGTTTCGCAAGAAACCTACCATTCTGGGCATTATGAACACCTTGAAAACGTCCTACAAAGGCACATTCCACTTATTTTTATTGACCGTGAATACGACGGTGTGGAAGCGACCAGTATCACTGTTGACGATTATTTGGGCGCATTTACGGCTACGGAGCATTTGATACTGAGGGGGTACCGCAGAATCGCACATCTGAAAGGGCCTGCCGGTTTGACTGTTTCTGAAAGACGTTGTAAAGGTTATAAAGATTGTTTGGAAAAATACAATATCCCTTTTGATGAAAATTTAGTTGTAAACACCAATTTCAAAGCGGAAAGTGCCGTTGTGCCGACCCGCCGTTTGATGTCGTTGCCCGAGCCACCTGATGCCATTTTTGGGGTCAACGACTACGTATCAATAGCTGCCATTCAAGTCATTTTGGATATGGGTTTTTCGATACCAGAACAAGTAGCGGTCATTGGATTCGATAACTCGCCTTTCGCTGCTTATTTCAATCCCTCCCTTTCCTCGGTGAATCGGTCAAGCAAATTGATTGGTGAAGAAGCGGCTCGGTTGTTTTTGAATAATTCTGAAAAGACTACGACTCAAAAGGAAAACATCATTTTACCACCTGAGTTGATTATTCGGCGTTCGACTTTGAAGTTGTAGCGGAGAAAATTGTGTTGAAAATTATCCCATTTTGGATTCTAAATAATCCTTCAAAGCCGTTCCAATTATATGCGTCCAGCCCTCAACAAAATTGGCTTTTGCAAAATCAGGATTTAAATGTTCAAATGACTCGATACCTAAGTGTGTCAAGGTCAATGTCGTTTTATCACCTTCACCTAACAATTCAAAAGAAACAAAAGAATTGCCTTCATAACCGTCGTAGCGCCAACTATGGGTTAGTTTTTTTTCGACTATAACTTCTATCACTTCGCAATAATGCAGATATTGATTGTCAGCATCTTTGCCGCCTGAAAACTGAAAGCAAAATCCAGTCTCCGCTTTAAATTCGGGTAGGTCAAAATACCAAATTTTCATTTCTTTTTTGTCCGTCATTGCACGCCAAACTGTTGAAGTCGGTGCATTGAAAGTACGTTCAATAATGATGGGTTGATTGTTCATTCTTTTTGATTTTTTTTGATTTCTGATTGATTTTAATATTTTTTTATCTAAAAAAATGCCGCTAAAGATGTCTTACATAAAACATAATTGGATAAAGACTAAAATACTGAGGGGATGCTAACAGCACTTATTTTTTTTCAAACGTTTGCATTAATGTAAATGTACGTTATGATTTCAAAATTTGAAATTATATTTTACATTCACAACCAAAATCAAAATATTAAACTACAATATACCCATATAATAAAACTATCAATATGAAAAAAATTTTCTTCACCAATTCTCTTTCTATAAAAAACCTTTCATAATGAAAAAAAACGCTCACTTAAACACCCTTTTATTCTGCTTTTTTATGTGCCAAACGTTATATGCGTTGGCTTTTTCACCACCTGAAAAAACGTCCTTATTTGCTGACATTACGGTATCGGGCAAAGTGACATCAAGCGACACAAAAGAACCTTTAGTGGGTGTCAGTGTACGTATTGATGGCACGACGAAAGGCGCGTTAACGGATTTTGATGGCAATTTCACACTTACCTGCCCTTCCGATGCGACATTGGTTTTCTCCTTTGTCGGCTATGCGGATCAAAAAGTGGCGGTCAACAACCAATCAGTCATCAACATCATCTTAGTTTCTTCTGCCAGTGACTTGAACGAATTGGTCGTTATTGGCTATGGTAGTGCTGTAAAAAAGGATATGACAGGTGCTGTAAAATCGCTTAAAAGCGGTGAATTTAACAGAGGTATTATCAACTCGCCAGAGCAACTTTTGCAAGGCAAAATGGCGGGTGTCAACGTCACATCAGCCAGTGGCGAACCGGGTGGCTTACAAAACATCACTATTAGAGGACCCGGTGGTGTTCGTACAGGTAGTACACCCCTTTTTGTTTTAGATGGTGTTGCCCTTGACAATACGAGTACGGGCGGCGCAACAAACCCTTTAAATTTCTTGAACCCTCAAGATATCGAAGCTATTGACGTGTTGAAAGACGCTTCGGCAACAGCCATTTATGGTTCTCGTGGCGCAAATGGCGTTATTTTGATTACGACCAAAAGGGGTAAATCAGGGTTTTCAACCTTGAATTTTTCTACAAATTATGGTATTTCAGACCTCGCCAGACCTTTAGAGGTGTTCTCTGCTGATGAATATCGCATCCAAGTACCCAAAGTCGGTGGCGTTTTGGATGACTTGAAAGCCAATACAGATTGGCAAAAAGAAGTCATGCGGACGGCTTACACGCAAAACCACAACCTTTCCTTTGGTGGTGGTGCCGATAAACTGACTTATTATGCCTCATTAGGTCTTCAAAATCAAGAAGGTATTTTAAAGAACAATCAATTGGATCGCTACACAGGGCGCATCAATGTCACTCAAAAACTATTGAATGACAAGCTAAATATTGATGTGAATTTGAATTCAACATATACAAAAAATGAACGCCCACCCATCGGGTCTATGATTGGCGGTGCCATTTCAGCCAATCCGACTTATCCAGCTTACGATACTGACGGGAAGCCTTTTAAGTATGCAAGCGGCATTAATCCGCTGATTACGCTTGGCTTGGAAAAAGATATAACAACTATCAATCGGGTGATTGGCAATATCTCACCCTCTTTTACCATCCTAAAAGGACTGGTTTATAAACTCAATTTTGGTATTGACAATTCGACTTCAACGCGTGATATACAATCGCTACCCAACGCTGTTCCGTTGCAAGACGGTCGCCTTGAAACCATTAATATCACGAATCGCAATAAGTTGATTGAAAATTATATCACGTACACGATGTCCAAAACCGACCATAATTTATCGGCTTTAATCGGTCATTCTTATCAAAAAATATTTGTGCAAGGGCGTAGTTACAGCATCAATAAATTCCCAATTTCAAGCATTGAACCGCAATACAACCCAGGTTTGGGGCAGGATTTGACATTGGCGAATAATAAACCAGGCGGTTTTGCCTTGATAAATGAATTGCAGTCCTTTTTCTCACGCGTCAATTATCAGTATAAAGGTAAATATTTAGTTACGGGAACGGTACGGGCGGATGGTTCTTCCAAATTTGGTGCGAACAATAAATATGGTATTTTCCCATCCTTTTCACTCGGTTGGCGGATTGCAGAAGAAGATTTCATGAAAAATACCGCATTCAGCGATTTGAAACTGAGGGCAGGTTGGGGTCGCACAGGCAACCAAGAGATTCCTTCAAAAATCACACAGGCGTTGTTTACTTCACAAGTGTCTGGTTCAGCCAGTTATCCATTGTACCCAACAGGCACATACCCTGCGGGTACGTCTTACACGCGTTTGGCAAACCCAAATATTGTTTGGGAGGCTTCTAACCAAACGGATATGGGACTTGATTTTGGGCTATTCAATGGCGCTATCACTGGAACAATAGACGTTTTCAAAAAGACATCAAATGATATTTTATTGGAAGTTATTCCAGCCGACCCCGTTCAACCTGCCAGTACAACTTGGACAAACGTGAAGGACATGAGTATCACCAACAAGGGTTTGGAGTTTGAATTGTACTACCATTTCAGAAGACCAAGCGGTTTTAGATTTGATATTGGCGGCAATATGACGTTTATAAACAATGTCGTGGAAAATTCACCTTACTCTGTTATTCCATCAGGCTCTGCTTCGGGTTCGGGTTTAACATCTGCTACCATTAATGGTTATGTCAATGGTCAACCAATCGGCACTTTTTTCCTAAAAGAATGGGTCGGTTTGGATGATAAAGGCATTAGCAAATTTAGAGATGTTGATGGCGATGGCATCGTCACTGACAAAGACCGCGTAGCCCTTGGCAGTGCTTTACCGACCAGACAATATAACTTGAATGGCAATATGGCTTATCAAAGTTTTGATTTGAGCATCAATTTCAACGGCGTTTCAGGGAATAAAATTTATGACAATACGGCAAATTCTAATTTTTATAAATTAAAATTATCAAAGGGGATAAATACCACCGCAGAAGCTGTTGCTGCGCCCACAGAATCCATCAATAACTCTGCGCCCGTTTCTTCGAGATACTTAAAAGATGGTGCTTATTTTAGATTAAACAACGTGACATTAGGTTATAATCTCAATCCTAAATCATTGGGCATCAGCAAATGGGTATCTTCTTTACGGCTTTCTGCAACAGGTCAGAACTTATTACTTTTCACAAAGTATGATGGCTACGACCCTGAAGTCAATACCGATAGAACCATCAACGGGATTTCCTCTTATGGCATTGATTATCTGAGTTATCCAAAGGCTAAATCCTTTATTTTTGGTTTAAACATCATTTTTTAAAAGCAAAATGATTGAGGGAGGCCCCCTCAGTATTTAATCGTTTTTTACTACTAAAATTTAAAAATAATGAAAAGTAAATTATATATACTCCTCACTTTTGTAGGCATTCTGTTCTCAAACGGTTGCACCGATTTGAAAGAACAAATATTGGACGAAACGTCAGCAACAGGACTGACCGATAAGCAAGCGGCAGAGGGTATCATTGCCCCAACCTATGCCCTTTTGCCCAGTATTTTCCAGCATACGACCTATTTCGCGCTTCAAGAAATTTCAACAGATGAAGCCATTTTGCCCTATCGAGGCGGCACAGATTGGGGCGACAATGGTATCTATATTGCCATGCACCAACACACCTATACCAGCACTGACCCAAACCTTCGCAATACGTGGAATGCCATATTACAAGGCGTTTCAAGGTGTGTTTCTGCCATTCAAGCCTTGCCTGACAACAAAGACCCTTCTGCAAAAACGTTTTTAGCCGAAGCGAGAGGTATGCGGGCTTATTATTCAATGCTGACTTTAGACCTGTTTGGAGTCATCTTTGTCAAAGAGGATATCGGTGATATTTCAAAAATTTTGAGGGGCAATGATGCCGTTGAATACATCAAAAATGAGTTACTCGCCGTTGAGCCAAATTTGGAAACGACAGTCGGCCCCGGACGTTTGACCAAAGGTGCCGTTTGGGGTTTACTCGCACGTTTATACCTCAATGCGGGCGTTTATCGTGATGTTTATGCAGATAAACCCACTTTTAAACCTGAGGACATGGATAAAGTCGTTGAATATTGTGATAAAATCATCAATTCTGGGCAGTATCAGTTGTCAAAAGATTATTTTTCTATTTTCGGTGATAGTAACCATGATAATAAAGAATTGATTTTTGCTGTGGATCAACGCTTTGATTTGAATGGTCATAATCGGATGGCGTATTTCTCCTTGTCAGGTGACCAGTTCCCGCTACCTGCTTTTCCGAATGCCAACGGCACAGATGGCCCTGGTATTACGCCTGATTTTTATAGGACTTGGGTCAATGCAAATGCACCGAAAGACCCTGCTGTTGACCCACGTTTTTACAAAGAAAATCTATCTATTTATTCTAATGCAAAAGACTCCTGTGTGGATGCTGCTAATTTTAATATCAATAGAGGCATTTTACGGGGTCAACAATATGGTTTAGTCAGAAAAAACGGTGTTTTTTTGAAGTGTAGTGACGGCAAAATGCTCGTTGCCAAACTCTTCCACGACACCCGCAATAAACCGACTTTGGCTGTTGATTTTACCGAACAGATAGATTTTACAGTTGCTGGCAGCAACTACAACACGGGTTTTCGGGTTGAAAAATATGAGTTCAGTAAAAAATCAGTCAGTGGTCGCAATTTCGGCGAAGCTGATTTAATTATAGTCCGTTTGGCAGATGTCTATCTCATGCGGGCAGAAGCGAAATTACGGAAAAGCAACGACGCTGCGGGTGCTTTGGCTGATGTCAACTTAATTAGAGCCGCTCGTTCCGCTACAACGCCGCCGCCGGCGCTCACTTCCATGACTTTAGACATATTATATCGTGAGCGTGGTTTTGAGCTCTATTGGGAGATGGTTAGACGCACCGACATGATTCGATTTAGCAAATATGAAGATGCTTGGACTGAAAAAACCAATACTGACAAAAAGAAACGGATTTTCCCAATTCCACAAACGGCTATTGACGGTGCATCTAATTTACCCGGCTATCTGAAGCAGAATGATGGGTATTGATGACTTTCACTTAGTTTTCTTAGTAATAATTAATTTTTAATTAAAAAATACCCCCTCAGTATCACATCAATACTGAGGGGGTATTCTTAATTGAATACTTTATTCACAGTGTTTGAACATACCTCTTTTCAATCCAAAAACAAAGAAGAACGCCAGCCTTTAACGGCATAATGTGTCCGCATTTGGTCATCTGAACCACCATAAATAAGCGTTTTTGAAGCCACCGCTTCTGGTGCAATATTTTGTAAAAAATTTAACCCTTTAAACTGATCAGACATAATGGTTTCTGATGCTTTGATTTCAAAAATATCAAAAGTTGTGGCATAAGGTATCAGCAAATCAACTTCATTGCCGTTGGAATCACGCCAAAAATAAAAATCTTTATGGGCATAAGTATGTTCATTTTGTTTATAAAATTCAGCAACCATCAAGTTTTCAAATAAATTGCCTTTCAAAGGCGTGCCTATAAACGCTTTGGATTCTCTAATTCCAAGCAAATAACAGAGTAAACCTGTGTCGTAAAAATAGAGTTTAGGCGTTTTGATAATGCGTTTACTAAAATTTTTGAAATAAGGCTGCAATTGAAACACAATATAACTACTCTCCAAAATGGACAACCAAGCCTTAGCCGTCGGTTGCGAAATACCACAATCGTTACTCAACGATGAGATATTGAGTAACTGCCCAACGCGGGCGGCACAAAGCCCTATAAATGCTCGAAATTGGCGAATATCTTTGATGTTAATCAACTCAACAACGTCTCGTTCAACATAAGTTTGCACATAATTGGCATAAAAATCAGTCGAGCCAATATTTCGGTCAAACAAAGCGGGGTAAAAACCACGCACTAAGGGGTCAGGATAAGCATCGGGCAACAATTGAGCATCTGATAACTCTTTGAAATCGAAAGGCAAAAGTTTGAAAAGAGCCACTCGACCCGCCAAACTTTGTGTAATATTTTGCAAAAGCTGAAAATTCTGCGACCCCGACAAAATGAATTGCCCCATTTGTTGACTCTCATCAACCACTGTTTGAATATAGGAAAATAGATGCGGCACACGCTGAACTTCATCAAAAATGATGTTTTTAGGATAGTTTTTCAAAAAACCTTTGGGGTCAGTTTGAGCAAAATTGCGATTATCGAGGTCTTCCAATGAGACATATTGATAGTCTGGAAATGTATTTTTGAGTAAAGTCGTTTTACCCGATTGGCGAGGCCCCGTCAGTGCAATAACTGGAAATTTGTCTTTTAAAGCGTTAATAGATTTCGTAATTTGCCTTTGTATCATAACTCTTTGATTTTGAGACAAATATAGGGCTATTTTTTAAACTACATAGACTTAACTTTGAAATTACATAAGCCCAACTTTGAAATTACATAGACTTAACTTTGAAATTACATAAAAATACCCCCTCAGTATCAAACCAATACTGAGGGGGTCAAACCAAGCTTAATTACACGTAATTGTAATTACTGAGCTGACACGAATTTCACTAATTACACGAATGATTTTTCGTTCTGTGACATTTTTTGTGGAGAGCTGCTTAAAGTTCGGGAAACTTTAAAAGTATTGGGAAAAAACAACTGATATTATCAAATTCATTTTCAGTGTTGACAACTTCGATGCTTCCGCTTTCAAAATGAACGCGCTCACATTACCAGAAACACCTACACGAAGCGCAGCAGTAACAACTAAAGGTGGCATTGGAAGCTCTCTCGAAGAAGAAGTGGTCATTGAAAAGACTTGGAACGCGCTGAATGTGCCTATTCATGTCAAAAACCCGAGTTTCAATAAGGTAAGTCTTAACGATATTAATTCGATGAAAAATAAAGAAACCTTAGCAGAATTTGCTTTGGGATTGTATCCTTAACGGAAAATACGTTTTTTATTTTAAATATCACCCCCTCCATATTGACCAATACTGAGGGGGTGATATTTTACTTACTGTTTTTTCATTTTTTTAGATAATCTGATATTAGAGCCTATAAGAAAATAATGGTAGTGACCTTGTAAATAATAGGGCGTTTGTAGGCTTTTATATTCAAAATTATCGTTAAAAAACTTAGTAGGTGATAAATATGTCAGTATAAAAAGTTCACATCGTGAATTTTCAAAATTCCAAAAGCATCCTGCATTTAGACCTAAATTATTAGCTTTTGCTTCATTGGTTATATTTATAGTTGGACTGAAACTTGTATTGGAAGCATTTACGTGGTTAGAACCTGATACTCTAAATGATGATTGCTTTTCTTCAAAAGTAATATCTAAAAACTTATTGACAGAATAAAATATGCCTAAACATGGTAATAAATGATTCTTATTTATTTTGATGCTGTAAAGTCCTAACAAACTTAAATCTGCCGAAAAGAAGTTAAAAGTCATCGAATTTGTAATAGACTTACCAAAGTTTTCTTGATAAGTATAAGAAAAAACGATAGGTTTGTAAGTAAGATTAATATTCGTGCGAACTTGAAAATTATAATTAGAATATAGATTAACATATCCTAATATACCACCAGAAGAACGCCATGTGGGTTTCAATAAATCGTTTTCAAAGATTTTTTTATCTTGATGGTTAAAAAAATACCCCCCAAATCCAACACCAATTCCATATTCTACTTTTTGGCTTTTCAAAATATTTATATAAAAAAAAATATAAACGAGAATAAGATATTTTTTCATGTTAAGAATAATTTAAAAATAAAGGGTGATGCTACTTTCAACAAGTACCATCACCCCTTATGGTTAGCGTAAAATTGTTATTTTTTTAGTCCTTAAATCCTTGTCATTAACTATGATATTAATGTAGTACTGTTGCGGAATTAAATCTCTAATATCCAACTCTAATTGAAGTTTATCACTAATTATTGGCAAGTTACTAAAAACTTTACTTTTTGTCATTTTACCATTAACATCAAATAATTTTAGTTCAACTTTTGTAATTATTTCATGTTTTGGAATTTCTACAATGAGATAATCATTACTTGGATTAGGAAATACTTTGTAAATTAGACCTGTTTCATCTTCTTTCGCTTGACTTCTTGCTAAAGATTGTGAAATCATTTTACCACCATCAGGGCTACTTCCTACTTGTGAATTAATTGCTAAATTATTCAAATCCACATAAGAAGGTATTTTATATTGATAATTTAAATTGGAAATTTCTACGACTGTATATTCACCGTCATTGTAACTTACTATTGCAGGGTTTTTAAGCAACCCTGACGAAATTTCAACAACTCCAGCATTTATCCTAATATATTCTTCAACAAGTGTTTTGTTAACTGTAATGACTGTATCCTCAATCGAATTTACTTCATCATCGATAGGTACCCAAAGTGTGAATTTCATTTCGACAATGGAATAGTCATCATTTTTCAATTTAATGACACCATTACCATCACTAATTGTGAACAGCCTTGTATATGAGTCAATCTTTTCATTCCTCGTAAAATTAGCTACTGAAAGCTCTCCTTTAACTAATGTTGACATCTTAGGCAGAATTGAATAGTTAAATATATCTGAATAAATATCAGAATAAAGTTGATCGGTGTATTCACCTAACCAACAAGGAAATACAGTAGGCGTTCTTATTTCCTGTTCTTGTTTTCTTACTTCCTTATCATTCTGTGGGCTTGCATTAATAGGAAATATATAGGCATCAGCAATACCACAGTTATCATTGCAATTACTTGCAAATTGAGGAATTATACCCCCACAATTTGCTTGATTGCGGGCACATGTAGTAAGGGGAGGTAATGGAATATACCAGTGAAGAATTGATGCTTCTGCACGATATTTTTTTCTCCACCAACGGCAATCTGATGTTCTCCAAGATGCTTTGGCATGTGCATAAGTCTCAACTATGGAAACGGATGTAAATAAGCATACAAGTAGTATTGTAAAAAGATGAATAGAAAATTTGGATTTCATTTTAATAAATTAATTTTGTTGTGATAGAAATATCAACTTACCACCTGACGCCAAATCGAGGGTAAGTTCGTCAGGCGTACAGTGTGCGCCTGATTTGTTTTTAAGCAAAAAGGAATTGTGATTCAGTTGAATCAAAGTTGTGGAATAGACATTAAGAAGAATCAAACATGAGTCATTGGTTTAAAGGTTAAAAAATAAGGTTTAACGAAATCAATAAAATATCTGACCAATTATGGGCGCATCCATAATTAGTTAAAATAGAATGAGGTTTAACTTAGAACAAGTTAAACAAAAATTTTAAAGAAAATTTATGGCTATTTTCATTTTTACTTCAATGTATTTTATTTACAAAAAGGGTTTTCAGTTTTAGTTTGTTTCTGCTTTAACTTTGGTTAGAAGTAGAAGTAGAAGTAGAAGTAGTTAATAGTTTCAACCTCATGCCACAAAGCATGATGTATTGTTTCATATTTCCTAATATTGTTATGAGATATTTTTGATTCATATTCGTTTTAATGAACTACTATTCTTAAACGAAAATAAATATAAACCCCAAAAAACAATGTCGGCTAAAAAACTGTTTAAAAACAATCTCTTAGCCGACATGAATTTTAGAAATAAGGTAAAACTACTTATAAAAACTCTATTTCTCCTTGAAAATCAAGGCAATAGGCGTACCTGTAAAGTTGAATTTCTCTCTCAATTTATTCTCCAAATACCGTTTGTAGTTCTCTGGAACGTGTTTCGGGTGGTTGCAGAAAAACTGAAAAACTGGATAATGTAAGTTTTGAATTTGCGTCACGTATTTCACTTTTATCAAATGCCCACGATGTGCAGGCGGGTGATAATGTGCAGTCGCTTCTTCGAGCCAATCGTTCAAAACAGAGGTTTTTATTTTCAAACTACGACGTTCAAAGACTTCAAGCCCCATTTCAATGGCGCGTAAAATCCGTTGTTTTTCCTTTGCAGAAACAAAAATAATAGGCACATCATTGAATGGTGCTATGCGATTTCTAATTTCGGCTTCATGATCACGCGCTGTATTTGCCTCTTTGCCTTCAACCAAATCCCATTTGTTGACCAAAATGACGACACCTTTTTTGCGGTCAAGCACCAATTTGAAGATAGACATGTCTTGCGCTTCAACACCTGTTTGGGCATCAATCATCAACAAAGCGACATCACATTCTTCAATGGCTTCGATGGCGCGCATGACCGAGTAAAATTCCAAATCCTCATGGACTTTAGCTTTTTTACGCATTCCTGCGGTGTCCACAATGATAAATTCCTTATCAAATTTGTTGTAATGCGTATGGATTGGGTCGCGTGTAGTACCTGCGATGTCCGTAACAATCGTCCTTTCTTCGCCCAACAGCGCGTTCAAAAGCGATGATTTACCGACATTCGGTTGTCCAAGAATAGCGAGTTTTGGCAAAGTTGTTTCCAAAGGCTCAACATTTTCAATTTTTTCAGCCACTGAATCGAGCAAATCACCTGAACCAGAACCTGAAATGGAAGCGATAAAAAACACTTCTTCGAAACCGAGACTCCAAAATTCATTGGCTGCGAGCTGCAATGATGGATTATCCACCTTGTTTACTGCTAAAATCACTGGTTTGCGGGTGCGACGGAGCATTTCCGTAATGTCTTCGTCAAGGTCGGTCAAGCCCGTTGTGGCATCCACCATAAAAACAATGACATCCGCTTCTTCCAAAGCCAAACGCACTTGCGAACGGATTTCCGTCTCAAAAATATCGTCCGAGCCTTCAACAAAACCGCCTGTATCAACGACTTTAAATTTTTTCCCGTTCCATTCTGTCATACCATATTTGCGGTCGCGTGTCACGCCCGAAACATTGTCAACGATGGCTTCCCGTCCACCGACGAGGCGATTGTAAAAAGTAGATTTGCCCACATTCGGGCGGCCCACTATGGCAACTATATTTCCCATTTTATCAATTATTGGCTTTTCGATTTTAGTGATAAATGTATCACTTCTGAAAAACGGGGCAAATTTACGAAAAGAAAGCGGGGTTTTAGGTGTTTTGAGGAAAATATACTGAGGGGGTTGGTTTTATTGTTTTATGTCTTTTTTTGAAAAACCTGAATTTTCAAACTACAATTCTGGTTTATTCATGCAAAAAATAAGTTTTGTTAAACTTGTTTGATAACAAAAACGATTCTAACTTTGTAAAAAATTAAAAAGAAATGTCAACAGCTCAATTGAAAAATGATTTACATCGCTTAATTGTTGAAACAGACGAACCGTCTGTGTTAACACAAGTCATAGCTTATTTCAAAAAATTAAGACAAAATAACGATATTGATGAATTGACCAACGAACAAATGTTAGAACTTGAATTAGCGGTCGAAGAAACATATCACGAGGAAAACTTAGTTGACCATGAAATTGTGATGAAAAGATATGAAAAATGGTTAAAAGAGTAAGATGGAATCTAAAAGCCATCAAGTTGATGGACGAGATGGTAGATTACTATGACAAACAACATTCCTTTCAAACTGCTCAAAAATTCGTCAAAAAGGTTGATTCTAAAATTGAATTACTGAAAAAACAACCTTTGATGGGTCGAAAAGTAACTACAATGAAGTCTGTTCGTTTTGTACTTGTGGATGATAATCGCCGTATGTATTATCGTATCCATGGCACAACTATTTTCATTACTACATTTTTCGATACCAGACAGAATCCTAATAAAAGCCCTTATATTTAATATAAAAAAAACGCCTCCCAATCACTCAGGAGACGTTTTTAATATCTTGAATATCAAATACTTAAACCAATTCAGCTTGTGCTTTGAGGATGCCGCTTTTGATAAGATACTCACCAATTTGAACGGCATTTGTTGCCGCACCTTTACGAAGGTTGTCCGCTACAATCCACATATTCAATGATTTAGGTTGCGATTCGTCGCGGCGAAGGCGACCGACGAAAACTTCATCACGATTATGCGCATCCATAGGCATTGGATATTTGAAATTTGCTACGTCATCAACGACAATGATCCCCTCAGTATTTTCAAGGATTTGGCGTACTTCTGCCAAGTCAAATTCGTTTTCAAATTCCAAATTCACAGACTCTGAGTGCCCCCCGATAACAGGAATACGGACTGTTGTAGCCGTTACCTGAATTGAGTCATCGCCCATGATTTTTTTAGTTTCTAAAACCATTTTCATCTCTTCCTTTGTGTAACCGTTGTCGAGGAACACATCAATATGAGGAATGACGTTCATATCAATTTGGTATTTATAAGCCATTTCGCCGTCAAAAATGCCATTTCTTTCATTTTCCATTTGACGAACCGCTTTTACACCCGTTCCTGTAACCGATTGATAAGTGGAAACGACGACCCTTTTGATTTTATATTTGTCGTGCAAAGGCTTCAATGCAACCACCATTTGAATGGTAGAACAATTCGGATTTGCAATGATTTTATCGTCTGCTGTCAAAACCGAAGCATTGACTTCTGGAACGACCAATTTTTTAGTTGGGTCCATCCGCCAAGCCGATGAATTGTCAATAACCGTTGTGCCGACTTCTGCAAATTTCGGTGCCCATTCCGTTGACGTACTGCCACCCGCCGAAAAAACAGCGATGTCAGGACGCATCTCAACAGCCGTTGCTAAGCCAACGATAGGGTAAGATTCGCCTTTATACGTAATTGTTTTGCCAACACTTTTTTCTGATGCGACAGGGATTAATTCTGAAATTGGAAAATTGCGCTCTTCCAAGACTTTCAACATTTGTGTGCCAACCAAACCTGTGGCACCGACGACTGCTACTCTCATTTTGTAGTTGAATTTTATGATATTGATAAATAATTGGTAAAAAACCTTAAAATTAATGGCGGCAAAATTACGAGAAATTTTGCGTCCATCCTTAAAAAAAATGTAAGTTTGTCTTGACAATTCAAGAATCATTTGACCATACACCAAACTTATAACGATGAATCGCTCCATTTTAAAACCAAAACTGTTTAAGATTTGCCCTTTGATGCTTGTGTTTTGCCTGTTTTTACTGAGGGGGGTGGTTTTGGGGCAACCTATCTCAATTGCACAACCTTATGACATTATTATCAGTGAGTTTATGGCTGACCCGACACCTTCTCGGGGTCTTCCTGAAGCTGAATATATTGAACTTTATAATCGGACAATGGATAAATACTTCAACTTGAAAGATTATAGAATTATGAATGGCAAGGATACCACTTTACTTAATAGTGATACTTTAAAACCAAACCAGTATAGAATAATCTACAAAAAAGCATCGGGCATTAGTTTTAGAAAATTTGGTGATACACTTCAAGTATTAAAAATGGGTTCATTAACCAACTCAAAAGATTCGTTTTATCTTATTACAAACACAAACCAAAAAGATGTCGTCATTGATGCAGCAACTTATGATTTGAATTTATATCAAGATGCAAAAAAAGCAGTCGGCGGTTATTCTTTTGAACGTATAAATGTGAATACGCCTTGTAACCCGTTGGGTTGGATGGCATCAAATAATCCTAATGGTGGTACACCTGGTAAAATAAATTCCGATTCATCGAAAATTACTGATACTTCCCCATTAGAAATTGATAGATTTTTTTTCACCAATAGCGATAAGGCGTTAGTAATAGTTTTCAATAAAAGTTTGAACCGAAATGGATTTTCTGACAAGGCACATTATCAATTATTATCCACAAATTACAAAATAGATTCAATAGCAATAGACAACTCAATTCTTTACAATTCGATACAATTAAATTTTAGTTCACCACTAAAAGATAGTTTTCGATTGATAGTAAAATCAACCCTCAAAGATTGTTTAAACTTTACTTCTCTTAAAAAACCCGATACGTTGCTTATAAAAAAGACTGAAGCATTAGTATATAAAGATTTGATTGTCAATGAAATACTAACAAATCCAGAAACAGGTGGAAGCCGTTTTATCGAGATATATAATAGGTCGAACAAGGTTTTCAATATCTTTGATTTAGGTGTTGGTGATAATATAATTGCTTCAAATAAAATTAATATCACTACTAAAATGCTTCTTTTCCCAAATGAGTATATTGTCTTTACGCCAAACCCTTATGATATTCAAAAACGATACAACGCAACAACATATCGCACAATAATATTGAAACAAAAATTGCCTGCTTG
>JANLQI010000305.1:0-19351 GCA_031367705.1 Saprospiraceae bacterium
TTATAATGTTTGAAACAATTTTCAACAATCACCAACAGTAGCATCGGCGCTATCTTTTTATTCATCGTTTCAGGACTGACATGTGTAACGAACGAAAAATGTGTATCCCGACTGATATTGAGTTTTTCAAGTGCCAAATAACTTGTCACAAACTCTATTTCCTTTGAAATTGTCACTTGGCTATTATCTGCTTCCGTAAAAGTATAGCGCAATAAACGCGACAGTTGGTTCATCAAATGAGGCAATTCATCTGATTTTTCAGATGCCAGTATTTTCAAATTTTGAAGGGCATTGAACAAAAAATGAGGGCGAATACGCGCCCGAATCATGCCCAAAGTCTCTTCGACTGATTTACGCCGCCGAATTTCAGTCAACCGTTTAGCCCGTTCCAACTCGCGGTTTTTCTCAATAGAAGTCTTGGTAAAAGCCGCTCCCGCTGTCAATAAACAGAGGAATTCAATGGTGACAAAATTGATATATCTATTTGTAGAAACCAAAAGCAAAAACCATCTTTGCTTGATTTCTATCGGAATATAAGCAAATAAAGCCGTAAATACCAACGACACAAGGCTGCTCACAAGCAGAAATAAAGGAAAGACCCACGCTTTGATTTGGCTATCCGTCAAAAGTTGTCGCCTTGTGAAAATGTGTAAAAAACCAACTATTCCACCTTTATATACCATAAAAAAAACCAAAAAAACAGGAATACCCAGAACCAAAAAGTAAATAGCCGCACCAATAAAAATGTTTATTAAATATTGAAGCGTTTGCTTATCGGCACTCAAAGAAACCTCTCGGGCGGGAAAGTCTTGTAAAGCTTTTTCGATGTTTGATAATTTAAGTGCGATGTCTTTTTTTTTCAGGCGTTCCAAATCTTTGCCTTTGGGTAGGCTGTCTATCGCTGTTTGAAGGGGTGTAAAATTGGGCAACTTTTCCCAAGCCTGTAAAGAGTAGTTGTATAAAGAAGCAATAAAAATAAATATAAAAACACCACAGCCGTATAAGGTCAACTGGACAGTATTGCTTTTCAACATTCTATAAACCCGTACTTGGTCTTTCGTAATACTCATCTTGTTTGTTTTTGTCGTTGCGTATAGATTGGTTTACTAAATACCCCTTAAGACTCTTCAAATGCGGCTTATTTCACCTACCAATTTAAGGAAATTCGAACATGTTTCCAATTTTTTGATGCAAAAACAAGGATTTCTGTTGAAAAACTACCGCTTTCTGTTGACATTATCATTTTTCACCCTTTAAGAACTGTTATTTTCAAATTCAACAAAACCTTAATAACATTCAACAGCTTTTTTTAAAATACGTCAAAACAATCCAATATTGTAGTATAAAACGAAAACATAGTAATACGATTACAACCATTCAATCATGAAAAAATACAGACGGGGCTAAAGCTGAAACCCTTCATAGCGAGAAAAAGTAAGCAACGCAATTCGCCGAAAAGCGTCATGAGTAGGCTCAATGAATCATGAAAAATTCTCTGTTTTTTGTATGTCTTTTTACAATTATGATGTTAAACTCTTGTAATCTGGTCATTGAAGACCCCGTAATAAATCCAACTCAACAACATCAAAACGCCAATATGTACACTTATTGGAAAGTACAGGGTGACGAATACTACAATATAGACCAACGCTTGAGCATTCAACAATTAGCACCTTCTACTTATTGGGCATTGACATTTCGTTTTAAAGATATGAGTACAGGGGGATATATGGGTTTGCAAACCACGAAATTAGGTAGCAAAGAGGGCATTGCTATATTCTCACTTTGGGAAGCCGATAGTTGTCAAAAAGGGTCAACTGGTAGCTATTGTGTTGATTTTTCGGGAGAAGGAGTCGGTAAAAGTTGTCGAATTCCCTTCAATATTCAATTAAATCACATCTATCGCCTTCGTGTTTGGCGGCTCGAAAATGACAATTTGGGTCAATGGTGGGGCGCATGGGTAAAAGATTTAGACACAGGAATAGAAATCCATATAGGAAAGATTAGAGTCAAAAATGCCAAGATATTGAAGTCTGCACCCCTCAATTTTGTTGAGTATTTCGGTGGCGCAGTATCCTGCGATAAAGTGCCGCAATCTATTGCCACTTATTATCCGCCGACCTTCAACAATAATGACCCAGATAATTCCCACCAATTTGGCTCTTCTTATGACCAATTTTCAATAGCCAATTGCGTAAAAGGCAGTGTAATTGTACAAAATGGTGCGGCTAAGGTCACTCATGGAGGTAAGTAAACCAAACAAAACATTCTAATACTTCAGTTAGCCCCCCCCTCAGTATAAAGACGTTAAATCGTTGTTTTTACCAATTTCCAAACTCAAATTTATTCAGTCATCAAACTTTTTTCACCATCTAAATCCACTTAAAATGAAAAACAGAACCTATCTATTCGTCAAAAGTGTTATCGTCCTCTCCATCGTTTCGTTAATGTCTTCTTGTTTTGATATCGTTTTGTTTGAAGCACCTGAAACGGCTCAAAGTGGCAGCACTATTTATGTCAAAACGCGTGTCAAAACCGATGTGGCAATTACGCAAGGCTTCAATATTGCTTATGTGCTATCTTATGACCGTATTTATGACAGCGAAGACATTTTATTAAAATTGGATTCCATAAGAACAAATCTTTCTCCGTTTGGCTATTACGATGCCAATGCCACATTGACCATTCCAAGTAACACATTTGCAGGAAAATACTACTTACTCGCCATACCTCATGAAAGGCTATTTCCTACAATTTATGTATATGATCATCAAACCAATGTGTCGTATAAACCCATAAATATTTTAGGAATAACAAACCAAAGCCGAGACCTTACGACGACAAACGTCCATGTTTATAGTCCTAATCAAATATCAAGCGACTGGACTCGGGCGAATGCACCGACGACACTCAGAGACATTCCTGTTATTTCTAACAATTTGCGTGTTACTTTCTCGACCGAAAACCGTGGTTTGAGTAGTGCCGATGCCTCTATTACATATTTCTATATTTTTAAAGATTATAGACCCTACTTACTGGGTTCTGCGCCAACCTCTGCGATGAGTGGTAATGGCAGAACAGAATATACTTTTGAAAGGAATATTGATTCTTATGGTTTTACAGCGGGCTATTATGACTTATTTGTCTTTTCAGATTTTAATAATCAAGTCATAGAAGCCAATGAAAGTAATAACTATACAAAAAAAACAATCTATATCAATGGTCGCGTTCAAGGAAATGAACCGCCTGAAAGTAATGTGATAACGGCTTCTGAAAAAGAAGCCTTGAACAAAGCTTTATTAGCAGCTAAATTAGAACCGATTAGCGAAAATACTGAGGGGGCCTTTATTCAATCCTTCGAAAAAAACTTTGACAATGAAAATGCCCCTTTAACGCTAAGGCTTTTCCCAAATCCAACAAGTGACAAAGTAACGGTTTCATTTCATCAAGAAAAAGCAAGCGATGTGAACATTCAGTTGCTCGATGCCACAGGTAAAATGATTCTTTCTATCCCATTACCACAACTTGCCGCAGGGCAATATCAACAAGAAATTCCTCTAAACAGGTTGGGAAAGGGTATTTATATTGTTAAATGTCTTTCTGGTCAAAAAATGTATTCTCAAAAATTGATTGTTCAGTAAAATCTGAACTGAAAATACTAATACATAACAAAAGGTGAACGCCGAAAAGCCTTTAACCGAGTAGGCCATTATTTCTTCATTTAAAAAAAATAATCATTATGAAAAATCTAAAAATTGGTATCAAAACCCTCTGTTTCGCCATTTTATCCATCATCATTCTATCAGCAGGAACATGTGCTGGCACTTTAGACTCTGACACAGCACCTTGCAGCACACGACAAGAAGGCGAACTTGTTTTTCAGAACAACACCAACAAACCCGCAATTTCTTTCTCAATAACTCACTCCAAGTAACCGTGAAACCACACGCAAAAAGCGGTATTTTTGTGAAAAGAGTCGGTTCTTATAACGTTAGAGTAGAGAATGCTGCCAACCGTGAAGACGTTTCTTGTGCCATCAACATTTCTGTTGAAAGGTGTAAAAAAGCGACTTATGCTTGTCCTTTTTAAGAACCCTCACGACTGAATGTAGGTTTCAAAAAAAACGTGCATTTAAAGAATTTGGCCAATTCCTTGAATGCACGTTTTATTTAACAGCTTCAGGTCCCCTCAGTATCAACAAATGTGAGGTCTAAGATTTTATTGTTTTTTCAAATTATCTATCTCTTTTTCTGTTTTCTCAACCTCTTCAATGGCATTATTCAAATTAATTCCAGCTTTTTCAAATAAACCCTTAATAACTGACACATTCTGACGTGCCGCATCATATTCTTTTTGAGCTTTATCCATCGTTTGTTCAACCTTTGTTATAATGATACGTGCCTCGCCTCCTTCATTTACATTGATGCGTTGAACTTCTTTTTCTAAGTCTTTCAAAAAAGGTAAATATTGATACGTCCATTTCAGATTTTGCTTTGTTTCTTTCAAATCGTGCTGCATCTCTTGGATTTTTTTTGCAATATCACGCTCAATAGTATGCACATCGCTTGCCAAGTCATAATCAACAAGGCGGTCAATTGACAACGTTGAAATGAGTGTATTTAAACTGTCTATTTCACGCATAGCTAAATCCAACCTATTGCCTTTTTTTAGATATAAACGGATAGAAATCGCTTTGTCAGTGATAGCCAAAGCCGTTTCGGAAATTTTAGTTGCCAAAGCTTTGTCTTTCAATGTTTTTTCAAGTAAAGGTTTGACTGATTCTTGGATAATTTTCACATTTTCAGTCACTTTTTGTCCTTTTTCAATCGCTTGAACGGAAAAACTACGTGCCATGCCCAACGAATCTTTAGCTCTATCGAGTGCTGCTTTTTCTGAAACGTTAAAGAATGGTTTCAGAATTGTAACATTAAACAAAGCATATCCGTCTGATTTTTTTGTTGTAAACCCTTTCAGTCCAAATTGATCAATATAGTCGTACAAAGCCAATGTATAATTGAAACTCGTTTGCAAAATCCATTCATTAACAATGTTATTTCGAATCCCGAACCCAAAAACAAAACTATGAAAAGGATCTAAACTCGCATTGTCAAAAGCCGCTTTATAGCCTGTTTCAATGAAAAAATTCGTTTTTTTGTGTACATCATGTGCCTTTGGAAAATACAAAAGGCTACCGCCAAAACTCAAAATAGAATTGTTTTTACGGACATCAATCCGAAATTGGTTAAACATCGCCTGACCCCTCAGTTGTAGATGTGGATTTGAAAAAATAGGGTTATAAATTTTCCCTAACCATTTATTAGTCAATTTATTAGGAAAATTATAATCAATATTCAAACTCATTTGAGGTTTACTAAATGCCTTTGGGAAAACATCGTCTGAACCTAACCGTGCATTCCTTTTTTCTTGCAAATTCACGCCATTACTAAATAATGTATTGATGCCAATGCCACCACCAAAAGATTGATTTTGAGCATTCATACTGTTCGAAAAGAACGCAAAAACGAAGAAAAAGCATGATTTTTTTGCTATAAAAAGGATTTTTTCGCTTGACATTTGGAAAGATTAAAGTTAATTAAATTGTATTTTAATTTGACAATTATTCATTTCAATAAATAATTATAAATTATAATACTTTTTTTATTCTATACGATTAAGAATAAAGACAATTATCTTTCCAAGTTTACGTTTTTGTGTTGTTTTATTGATATTCAAATATATTTTTTGTGACTCTCAGATAAGTGTTTTTCCCATCACTCTTGAAAATAAACCCGCTTCACCCTTTCCGAAATATTCGTAAAAATCTCATGCGGTATCGTGCCCAACGCATCGGCGAAGGACTGAATCGTCACATGCGCGCCCATGACCTCAACTTCATCACCTTCCCGTGCTTCAGGAATGTCTGTCACATCAATCATCGTCATATCCATACACACATTGCCAACAGTCGGCGCATATTTGCCATGTAAATAAACCGAAAACTTGCCCGCCGATGCTGTCCGCCGCAAACCATCGGCATAGCCAATAGAAATCGTTGCAATGCGGCTATCACGGGTCAAAATCCCATTGCGCGAATAACCAACCGTTTCCGTTTGAGGAACATGCCTAATTTGCGAAATCGTCGCTTTTAAAGTCTGAACGACTTGCAATTTTGCCTGCATCTCAGGAGAACTTGCCACACCGTACATGCCACGACCCAATCGAACCATGTCAAAATGATAGTGCGGAAAACGAACAATACCGCTTGAATTAAGCACATGCCGCATCGGTTTGTAACCGACCCCCTCAGTAATTTGGGCATACATATCCACAAAACGAGCCACTTGTTTGTCCGTAAAACCATCATGTTCTGGTCCATCCGTTGCTGCCAAATGAGTGAAAATAGCGGCAATGTGAATATGCTTATTTTGTTTCAAAATGCTTATAACTCTTTGAATATCAGTATTTTCAAAACCCAAACGGTGCATACCTGTATCTAATTTCAAGTGAATTTTAAACGATAAGTCAGCCATATCAGAGTCCTGTTCAGTCATTGTATTCCGAACAAATTCATCAAAATCTTCAAGCAGACCAATCGAATAAATCTCAGGTTCGAGGTCATTACGTGCCATTGTATCAAAACTCGCTACTTCGGGATTCATCACCATAATCGGCAGTTTGATACCCGCTTTTCGCAAATTCACACCTTCATCCGCATAAGCCACAGCGAGATAATCCACACCGCGTTGTTCGAGCAAATGCCCCACTTCATCCGCCCCAATACCATAAGCCGAAGCCTTAACCATTGCCATCAACTTAGGCACAGCCTGTTGAACATTGCTCTTTGCCGATTGCCCTTCGCCCCTTGCCCCTTGCCCCTTGCTTTTTGCCTCTTGTTCCTTGCCCCTTTCATGCACCTCCCTCAGTAAATTTCTGAAAACGGACAAATTATAGCCCAAAGCATCGAGGTTCACTTCCATCACCGTCTTATGTGTTTTGGCAGAAAGGCGTGCAGCAATACGTTCAAAACCAAACAAACGCGCCCCTTTGATAAGCACAGCAGCTTGATGAAAATCTGAATTTTGAGCTAATTGCAAAAAATCACTTGTTTTATTAAAATATTGAAAATCAATACTTTGCGGCAAATAATCTTTTATCAGACCAATTGTATCACCAACCCCAACTAATTTCTGAACCCCTTTTTCAACCAATAATTGAGCGACTTGTTGATACACCATTTGGACATCGCCCATAGTTTCCAATAAATCACTTAATATGACAACACGAGGTAAATTGCGGCTTTTTTGTACCAAAACATCGAGCGCAATTGCCAACGAAGTCAAATCATTGCTATAAGAATCATTGACGATAATCGAGCCGCCCATGCCTGAACGCACATCCAGGCGCATCGCCAAAGCCGCCAAACGACGTAAGCGGGTCGCACATACTGAGGGGGGTATTTTCAAAGTCAACATCGTCAGCCAACACAAATAAGCGTTTTCAAGCATCGCTTTATCACTAAAAGGCAAATGCGCTTCAATGTTTTCTCCTTGAAAAACGGCCTTAATTTTTGTAGAACCATCGTTTTGAAGGTGCTTTTCTTTGATGCTTAAATCGGCTGTTTCCGTCTCTGACCAACTTATCTTTTCAGTTTTAGTCAATAACAAAGAAAGGGCATGACTCGTTTTATTGTCATTGAAAATCAATGACTTAGCGCTCTTAAAAAGTTTAAATTTTTCATTCAACTTTTCTGAACGAGACGAAAAACCCGCATCGTGTGCTGCCCCCAAATTCGTAAAAATGCCTATGGTCGGTTGCACTATATCTGCAAGTTCCGCCATTTCGCCCACCGTCGAAATGCCGACTTCAATTATCGCCAAATCCTGTTCGGGACGAATCTGCCAAACCGACATCGGCACACCAATCTGTGAGTTAAAACTGGCGGGTGAGCGGACAATATTAAAGTCATCGCGCAGCAATTCAAACAACCATTCTTTAACAATCGTTTTGCCATTTGAGCCTGTAATACCAATCACATCAAGGTTCGGGAATTGCTCCCGATGCCGTTGTGCTAAGGTTTGCAGACCCCTCAGTACATCATCTACTTTTAAGACATTCGCTTCGCTAAATACCTGTGTATCAATGTTTTTTGATACCAAAAAATGCCTGACACCCCGTTGATAAGCATCTGCGATGAAGTCATGTCCATCGCGTTGAGCCGTCAAAGCGAGGAACAAAGTCCGTTCAGGAAAGGCAATGCGCCGCGAGTCAAAAGCCAAATATTCAACGCCTTGTGCTGCATCATTTTTCAGCAGCCACTCGGCATTAAGCCAGTTTTGTATGGTTGAAATTGTGTACATTTTCCTATTTTTTAATCGGGCAAATATGAGTATTTAATGTAAAAGCCATCTTGAAAAAATCAAGATGGCTTTTATATTAAATATTCTTTGTGAATTTTTATTCTTTCTTCAAAGTATCCAGCACTGATTGTATGTATTCTAAAGGGTATTCAAGCCCTTCTGAAAGCTGCTTGGCAGTAAAGCCATACATTTGATGAGCATTAATGATTGCTTTGGGAAGCCAAGCACCCAGCTCAGCTTTTGCAATTTCCTGTCCTTCCTTGTGGCCAATTTCCAGTCCTTCCTTGTAGCCAATTTCAAAACCTTCTTGACGTATTTCAGCAACAGCTTCGCCAAAAAATACAGGAAAATCTAATAAAAACTCTTTTTTATATTGCATTATTATCAATAATTGATTGAACATATTCCATAGGCAATTCTAAGGTACTGGCAATTTGAGCAGTAGATAAACCCATAGTTTTGTATAAATTGAGAATACCCTTTTCGTTTCTGGCACGCTCTTTTTTAATGCCCATTTCAATGCCTTCTTCACGTCCTTCTTCACGTCCTTCTTCACGTCCTTCTTCACGTCCTTCTTCACGTCCTTCTTCACGTCCTTCTTCACGTCCTTCTTCACGTCCTTCTTCACGTCCTTCTTCACGAATCTCAGTGACAGCTTCGCCAAAAAACACAGGAAAATCTAATAAAAACTCTTTTTTAGCTTGCATTTGTGTATTAATTTTAGGTTGAGAAGTAAATTTTTTAAACTCTAATTCAAACACTTTTGGTAGTGTGATTAAATACTGTACAAAATTAAACAATCGGTAGAACTTTTGCTTGCTGTAATTCTTAGAAACAGCAATTTCGGCGAGTTTTTTCTTATATTCTAACTTTTTAACGTTTTTTCTTCCTGCTTTTATCAAATATAAACTTGCCAAAACCGCCAATGCAAATGGATTATTCGATTTCAACAACTCAGTTTCTTCTTGGGTTTTAACAATATACACATTAAATTTCAACATAAATTCTGTACCATAATTGTCCATTTTGAAATGGTCAGGGTTTTTAGGTATCGAACTGCCTGTGTAGATAACAAGCGACGAAATATCTAAGGTTTTGTACTTGACAACGATATAAACGAAGTACAAAAACATCCGCATTTTAAAGTCTTTCTCCGATTTTCCTTGAAATTCTATGTGCAATATGATAAATTTCGACGCACCATTTTTCAAACGAAAACGCATGATTTTATCTGCCGCTTTTTTGTTCGGCTCATTCCCAAGAAACGTCTCGTTGAATTCCTGTTCCAGAAAATCAGGTGGAATTTCGGTATCAATCGAATCGTACAATTTCTTTCCAAAAAAGAATAGTACGAATTCAAGATAAAATTCTGTGGTCAAGTCTTTCCACAATAAATCAGCTTGGCTGCGTTGTGCGTCCATTTTCTACATATATGTTTTAATTAGTTGATTATCAATACGTTGCAAGATAATACACCATATTTATTTCAACAAAACAAAACGCTTGTTTTTTAGAATTTGTAGGGAATAAAATTCATTTTGACATTTACACTTATCCCTTTTCATATCTTCGCCAAAATTTTGAATTCTATGAAATTTCACCCATTACTCACAAAAGCCGTTTCGGAGGCTTTGACCGAGATATTCATCAACGGCAAATACGCCGATAAAGTCATCGAGCGTATGCTCAAATCGAACCCAAAATGGGGCAGCCGTGACCGTGGTTTTTTGGCAGAAACGACATACGAATGTGTCCGTTGGTGGCGATTGTATAAGGAACTTTGCCTTGAAAGTGAGGTGTCCGAAAAATCAATGAACAACATCATTGGCGTGCATTGGGTTTTAAAATCGCAACAAAACTTAGAAGCGTTTCAACATTTTGATTACGCAAAACTTAAAGCGGCTTATGATGCCATTTCTGATAGAAAAATCAAAAATTCTATCCCAAATTGGCTCGACGAAATCGCTGAAACTGAGTTAGGCTCAGACCTTTGGAATAAAGAAATAACGGCTATCAATCGTCCTGCCGACATTGTTTTGCGTTGCAATACCTTAAAAATCAATGTTTTAGATTTACAAAAAAAGCTACTCGAACTGGGTTGGGAAACAACTTTAACACCCCTCAGTAAAGATGCCCTTGTTTTGAAAAAAAGAGGCAATATTTTTAAAACAGAACTTTTTCAAAATGGTTTTTTTGAAATACAAGACGCTGGTAGTCAAACGATTGCACCGTTTTTGCAAGTTGAATCGGGTATGCGGGTCATTGATGCTTGTGCGGGTGCAGGTGGCAAATCGCTGCATTTAGCAACCTTGATGGACAACAAAGGGCGCATTATTTCGCTCGATACTGAGGGGTGGAAATTGGACGAATTGCAACGTCGCGCCCGTCGAAACGGCATTTTCAACATCGAAACACGTCCGATTGAGACCAATAAAGTGATTAAACGTTTGCACGAAAGTGCTGACCGTGTTCTTCTCGATGTGCCATGTAGCGGCTTAGGTGTATTGAGGAGAAACCCTGATGCAAAATGGAAATTACAGCCCGAATTTATCGCTGAAGTCCGCAAAACACAAGCCAATATCCTTGAAAGTTATGCAAAAATGGTGAAAGTTGGCGGCAAGTTGGTCTATGCAACGTGCAGTATTTTACCTTCTGAAAACGAAAGCCAAGTCAAGGCTTTTTTAGAAAAAAATCCAAACTTCAAATGGCTCGATGAGCGTAAAATCACCCCTGCTACTGAGGGGTTCGATGGCTTTTATATGGCTTTGTTGGAACGGACTTAACGTTTTTAAAAATGAAATCATTGTCAAAAATAACACTTGGTATTCTATTGATAGTCAACCTATTATCGCTTACCCATTTTCGAAATTGGGATGAGTGGTTGCTTATCAATGGCGACAGCATGGGTTATTATGCCTATTTACCAATGGCGTTTATTCACCATGATTTCAAGACTTTACGCCTTCAAACTTACCACCGCACCAAAAACATGGCAGACCATCGGGACGAAAACTACACGCCCGAAACTATGCCTGAACGGTGGATTCCAGGCGTTGTCGCACCCAATGGCAATCGAGTCAATATATATACGTGTGGCGTGGCGATGATGCAACTGCCATTTTTTACAATCGCACACCTCCTCGCCCACCCTTTGGGCTTTTCCGCTGATGGCTATTCATTGCCTTATCGGTTTATGTTGCTGTTGGGTAATCTGCTTTATGTAATGTTAGGATTGTGGTTTTTAAGAAAAATACTGAGGGGGTACTTTTCGAGCTTAACCTCAAATATTACTTTAGCCATCACCTTATTGTCAACAAATTTATTCTATTTCACAGCCTTCAATGGCTTCATGGCACATTCGTATTTATTTTGTTTAGTAGCTATTTTGCTGTTTTTTACAATAAAATGGCATGAAACAGAGCAAAACAAATACTTAATTGGCTTGGGTTTTATAGGTGGTCTGATTACCCTAATTCGTCCGACCGATGTTATATTTTTACTCATACCATTATTGTACAAAATAACGTCTGTTCCTTCTTTTTTTGAAAAAGTACGCTTGTTTTGGACACATAAAAAGAACATTTTAGCTGCTTTCATGGCCTTTTTCCTACCTTTTTCACCTCAATTGTTTTATTGGAAATACGTCACAAATAACTGGATTTTCAACAGTTATGGCGACTATTTTAAATTCGATTTTGCACATCCGCACATAAAGGAAGGGTTGATAGGTTTCAACAACGGTTGGCTGATTTATACACCCGTCATGGCATTTGCCGTCATCGGCATTTTTATGATGCGGGGCAAACGGCGCGACTTTTTGTTGCCTATAGCCGTCATTTTACCGATTTATATTTACGTCATTTATTCTTGGTGGAGTTACAATTATATCAATGGTTTTGGTTCAAGACCGATGATTGACGCTTACGCTTTACTGGCGATACCCCTCAGTATTTTTGTAGAAAAAATACAGAAATCAAGGGTTTTGCTAATCCTTTTCCTTGTAATTATAGGTTTTTTAACATGGTTAAATATTTTCCAAACCGAACAAATGAGCCGCCAAATCCTTATTTCTGAACAAAATAATAATGCCTTTTGGTTAGAAAGTTTTGGCAAAACGACTTTAAATTATAATGCCCTCGTTGCTTTTGATGCCAATGAATTACAACCTAAACAAAGTATTTTAATAAAAAAACTCTTTGAAAACAGCTTTGAAAGCCCCTCCTCCCCGACTCCTCGGGATGCCAGCACAGTATCTGACACTAATTATGTGAAACAACCTTGTGCAAATGGTCAATATGCCTATCGTGTTAATGCAGATGCCTACTCACCTGCTTTCAAAACAGACGTTAAAAACCTACAAGGCGGTCGCTACATTAAGGTCAGTTTGAAAGCCTATTCCTTCAAAAACAGCATTTGGGATATTTATCAGAAATCTATGCTTGTCGTTGAGTTTAGACGTGGCGAAAAAGAACTTAAATGGCGTGGTATTCGTATTGAAAATAAAATTGGCAACGCAACAAAAATTTATTGTGGTGAAACCAATGTTTGGGGCGACATAAGTTCTTATGTAACCATTCCACCCGATGTTTTGCCCGAAGATATTTTGAGTTGTTATGTTTGGAATCAAAATATATCTGCTTTGGTGATTGATAATTTTAAAGTTGAATTGCACAAATAGGCGCATTTTACCTTAAAATGAAGCGTATTTTCGCTACTTTCTCTTTTTTTTCCTAAAAAAGAAAAATTTTACAACTTTATGTCAAACACTTATCGCAAATATGGTATTTAGTATTTTTCTTTGCACCGCGAAAGCACCTAAAGTATTTTAAAAGTAAAAATTAATGGAAAAAAGAATCAATGATTCGCTCCAATACGTCTTGGAGAATTGGCATCAAATTGTCAAAAAGTATCAAATTCCAAACACAAAAATTGCCATCTGGCAGATGTTAACAACCTTCCTTCCCTTTATTGGTTTGTGGATTCTGATGTATTTTAGTCTGTCCATTTCTTATTGGCTAACGCTTGGTTTAGCCCTCGTCAACGCCTTCTTTTTGGTGCGTATTTTTATCATTCAGCATGATTGTGGACATCAGTCTTTTACAAAATCAAAAAAAGTCAACGATGTCATCGGCTTCGTTTGCAGTGGTTTCAGCCTTATCCCTTACAGATATTGGGCAAAAGCACACAATTTTCACCACGGTCATTGTGGTCGTTTAGAGCCAGATATTCGGGACATTGGCGATATGCCTATGTTGACCGTCAATGAATTTCGCAATATGCCAAAGCTACACAAACTCGGCTATCGGGTATTTCGTATGCCTTTGGTTTTGTTGAGTTTAGGCTCATTTTACTACATTTTTATTCACAATCGCTTTGCGTCTATCAAGCAACGGGGTTTTGAATTTGCTAAAAAATCGCTTGTTTTCAGCAACTTATTCATGGCGGGTCTGTATATCGGCGGCTTTTTTGTGTTCGGTACTTGGACATTTCTCAAAATACATTTGCCGATAGTTATGTTCTTTTCCGTCATGGCGTTCTTTGCTTTTTACATTCAACATCAGCACGAACAAGCCTATAAGCAGTGGAAAGAAGAATGGACTTTCGTCATGGCAGCCCTACGTGGTAGTACTTATTGGAAATTGCCACGCGTGTTTCAATGGCTGACAGGCAATATTGGTATTCACCACATCCATCATTTGAGCAGTTTGATTCCAAACTACAATTTACAACGTTGCAAAGATGAAAACCCTGTTCTTCAAGAGCATATTACAACGGTCTCTTTCACAGGCAGTTTGAAATATTTTGTCAACAAACTTTGGGACGAACAACAACAGCGCATGATTACGTTTGGTGAATATCGCCGCTTGTATGGCAGCACTTGGTAATGGTGAATGGTGAATATTTTAATGATGAATCATTAAGAAAATGACTATAAATATTGAGGGGGTAAATGATGCGTTCATTTACCCCCTCAGTATTTATAGTCATTTTCTTAATGAAATTAAACCCGCTATTTTGAATCGTAAAGATATTCGAGAAGTGTATAAGTTCTTTCTGACTTCTTTTGAACCTTTTTTTCTAATATTGAGACCATTTCATGTATATTTTAAGACAAAAATAAGTTTTTTTTATTCAAAAATACTGTCTGAATATCGTCAAAACATTTATTTTTGTACGAACAAACATTTTCAAACTCATACGCATCAGAAAACCGAGTAACTTATAATGAAAAAAAAACAAGTTGGTAAACAGACAATTATTTCTAAAAAACCACCACCATTAAAAAAAGAAGGCAATGCTTTCGACAAGATATTGAAAGAAATTGTTGAAAAAGTATTCAGACCTTTGGTTGAAGAAAGGTTGGGTATAAAAATTGAAAAAGCAACGCCTTTGAAGGATAAAATGCAAACAACAGTGGAGTTGGAAATGGATTTTTTCTATGAAATATTGACAACAGAGGGAGAAGTCTTTATCTTGCACTTAGAATTTGAAAGTGGTGATAATCACGAAATGATATACCGCATAGGCGAATATCACGGAATGTCATTAAGACGGAGAAAGTTAGAGATTCGACACATTGTTATCTATTTGGGTACAAAAACACCCACGATGCGGACAGAACTCAAACCCGAAGAAATTTATAAAGGTTTTGACCTTGTAAATGTCCATGGTTTAGATACAAACAAACTGTTGAGTTCTCAAATACCAGAAGTCGTTTTAATGGCCGTTTTAGCCAATTATAAGCCGGAGGAAGCTGAAATGGTTTTAAGAACAATCGTTGCAAATCTCAAAAAATTAGTCAACAACAAACGCGTTTTAAAAAAGTATATCAATCAGTTAGTCATGTTGTCTCGACTGCGTAAAATAGAATCTTTAACAATTAAAATTACAGAAGAAATGCCTATACATTATGATATTGAAACAGATAGCCTTTATATAAAAGGTACTGAAAAAGGAATCGAAAAAGGAATTGAGAAAGGAATTGAGAAAGGAATTGAAGAAGAAGCCGCAAGAAAGAATTACACTTTTGTGAGCAGTCTTTTACAAAATACCGATTTTTCTGAACAGAAAATAGCTGACCTTGCGGCTGTTTCTTTGGCTTTTGTCCAGAGCATCAAAGCAGAATTAGGACTAAAAAAAGCTTGAATTAGTCTACTTCCATTCTCAAACCAAAAGATAGGGCAATCAATGATACATTGATTGCCCATTTTTAATTAAGTGATTGGTTTGAATTAAAATTTTAGAATCTTAACGAACAACAGTAAAATACTCCGCTTCATCAGCCGTGTGAACCTCAAAGAAGTAAACACCCGCTTGGAGTTTCGAAATATCGAACGTTTTGCGCAAAACGCCTTCACTATATTGGTCTTCAAACACCAAACCGCCTTCATTATTCAAGATACGAACAGACGTTTTATCGCCTGTTTTAGTAAAAGAACTGACAAAAACCATGTCGCCTGTTTGCTTCAATGTAGGCAAAAGCGTCTCTTCTCGTTCTGATTCAGACAAGCTGATACCGAGAGGCGTGATGTCAAAAGACTGCACGACTTTTACGCCGTTGCGTTTTACGGTGAAAGAATATTTACCATTCGGAAGATTTTCTAAGCGGTAAGCCTTAACGAAATTGGGTTTCACTTCAACCGTTTCGTTAACCAATGTGACCCCCTCAGTATCTTCCAAAAAAATGGTAACAGATTCAGCTTCGATATTACGAACACTGATTTTGAGCGTTTTGTCAATCGTGCTAAAATTCACATTTGTACCGTCTATTAATGAGGTTGTGCGGACGGTTGCGCTGATTTGTGTTGTGAAGAGCACGGCGACCAAAGTTGCAAGAAAAATGATTTTCGATTTCATAACTTTGAATTTTTAAATTTTGTTAAACAATTAGGTGATTTCAATAAACGACTACTGCCGGCAAAATGAATCGTTTATTTCTCTTTGTGTGTGTTGAAAATATCTTTATACATCAACAACTAATTTCTGCTGCAAAGGTATAGGTACTTGTCCCGAACTTGAAAGCCTTGTAGCCAAACAGCAGTCACTTCAAGGGGTTTTTAATGAATTTTTCAATTTCACAAAATTTTTATCATCGAAAAAGGCTTTTTTCGACTATAAATTTTGGTCGAAAAGAATGACTCCTTGGGTCAATGAATTAAGATTGAGGTAATATTAACTTAACATACTATAAAAAAAATTTATATCGGGACATCAAAGGCGTTTTTTTCCCTCATTTTCAATCATTCGCTTCTTATTTTCAAAAAAATAGGGTCGTTTTACTGAGGGGTGTTAATTTTGCCAACTTTTAAAATATTCATCATTATCATTCAACATTCATCATTATTTAATGTCAGATCTAAGTTGGTTATCCCGCACGACTTTACTTGTCGGGTCAGGAGGCGTGAAACAGTTGAACCGCGCCCATGTTTTAGTCGTTGGTTTGGGCGGTGTTGGCTCGTATGCCGCAGAATTTATTGCTCGCGCAGGTGTTGGCGAAATGACCATCGTTGATGGCGATGTCGTTGACCCCACCAATCGCAACCGTCAATTACCTGCTTTGGCGACAAATCATGGCGTTTCTAAGGCAGAATGGATGGCAGAAAGGCTAACAGCCATTAATCCTGAAATCATTTTACATGTACGAAAGGACTTTTTAACGCCCGACATGGCTGAGGAAATTTGCCAAGCCGCCAAATACGACTACGTGATGGACTGCATTGACAGCATTTCGCCTAAGCTTTATTTGATTATGTCTGCTAAACAAAATGGCTTAAACATCGTCAGTTCGATGGGTGCAGGCGGCAAAATGGACCCGACACGTATTAAAGTAGCCGACCTATACGATACATATACAGACCATTTTGCCTTGAAAATTCGCAAAAGATTGAAGAAAAAAGGTATCAGACGCGGCTTAATCACCGTTTTCAGCGACGAACCCGCACCCAAAGACTCTTTGATGATGACCGATGGTTCTAATTTCAAGAAGTCGGCTTATGGTACGATTTCATACATTCCTGCTGCTTTTGGTGGCGTATGTGCCTCCGTTGTGATTCGCGGTTTGTTGGGACAAAAAATTGAATTGCATAAAAATAAGGAGTTGGATGAGATGAAAAAACGGCGGGCGGATTGGAAGGGGAAGAAGAAGGGGACGTAATCGCTTTTGAATAGACTTAATATTCTTAAAAGTTTAGCATTCAAAATAAATCATCGTGAATTTTCAAAATTCAGGATGACTTATTTTACTTACAAATATGTGTGAGAGCTCTTTAGGGAGCATACAAAAAAGAAGATACCCGCTTTCATAGGAAATACCCGCTAAAAATGGGTATCTTATTTTTTGTTTCACGCCTTAAATAAATGAATACTTAATCTTGTTTGATGTCTAACAATGATAAACCAATTCCATAAAAGTCATTTAATGAAATAACTTCGGCAAATAATTCATCGCCTAATTTTAAATATTCATTAATTTCTCTTACATATTCATGTGCTATATATTTTATATAAACCTCTCCAACTAAACTACTATCGGCGATTAAGGCAAACGCTGATTTTTCTCTTATTCGCATAACTTTACATCTTACTATTTGTCCCAAATGCAATGACGAGCTTTCAGTTTTTCTTAAAGAAAGTAAAATACTATTATTAATATCACTCCCGATTCTATATAATTCTAATTTCTGACCTATTCTGAATATTTCAGCAAGGTTTTTAATAAACTTACTTGAAACCTCATCAATGTACAACACTCCTTTTTCATTACTTTCAATTAAAGTAACTAATATTTTTTTTTCATAAATTTGATTAACGATACACTTTACAATTATATTTTCTTGATTTACATCTCCTATTCTTTCAGTGATATTAGCTCTATTAATATTTTTTGTAAAAGTTTGATTTACCACGGGTATTTTAGCAAGATGATTTTTAAACTGCTTGAGATATGCCTCTGGAGCATTTTTAATTGCAAAGTCACAAACGACACCAGCTGTTTTATATATTTTTAATTTTAAACAAACTTCAACATAATGGTAAAGCCCATTATAAATATAATGTTTTTCATTATCTTTAAGTTTTTTCAAATCATATTTTTGCAATTCAGAGTAGAGAATAAAACCTTCTCTATTATTAATCTGTTTTAATTGGTTTAAATAATTAGCATAACTTTGTTCATATGCATTTTTTGAAATCATGCCAATCAATTGCTTATTTCGATTTTCATCAATTTCAAAAGTTAAAAATGTATTTTTTCGCATTATTACAATACCATATATTTCAAGTTTTATATTTAATGGTATTTCTTTACGATTATCTTTTCTATTTATAAAATCTAATAAGATTTGAATTGACTTATTTCTATTGATTATTTCTTTTGAGCCATAACAAATATATGAGAACCGTTTTACAAAAATTGGATCATCACAAAATAATCTTTCATATTCAGAATAAACTTTTATTGCTCGATTTAAATTGCCTTGGCTCATTAAATATGTACCTAACTTATAAAGTGCCTCCGATTTCAATGCAAATGTAGCTTCTTTAGCATTAATTACTCTTTTATAGGCAGCTTCAACAACAGCTTCCGTTTTTATTCCATCTAATCTTATTTTTTCCGCTTCTTGAAAGAATACCTCTGGAATGCTCTCCGATTTTTTATTTTCTGTAACTAATATTACTCTTTGATTTATTAAACTCTTTAAATTTAAGTCAGTTGTAGATATAAATGCAGAATTCATAGTATCTATAACTTCAACAGCCCAAAGTTTAATATATTTTTGACCTTCATCAGTTTTAACTATTTTATAATCTTCTAATTCTTTTATTGCTTTTTTAAAATCATCAATATCTTCATCATTTTCATTATTTGAAACAAATCGAAGATGTTCAATTAAGAGGCTTAAATCGTCCCCAAATGCCATTTCACCAATAGAGATAAAGATCCTCTTTGCTATTGGTGACAAATAATCATATATCTTACCATAAAGGAATTTAAC
>JANLQI010000340.1:0-6929 GCA_031367705.1 Saprospiraceae bacterium
TACTGGTAACTTCGGAGAAGTACTGGTTAAGAAAAAGCAAATCCGTTAATCGCCTGTATAATCTCCTCTTTAGTCAAAGCGTGATTGTCAATAAGCTGTTGAATTTGCTGAAAGTGGACTAATTTTTCAAGCCCAATGAGGAGGAAATGGATAGAAACGATACCTTTTCCGCCACCGATTTGAGCTATTAAGCCATAAATTTCATGATTTTGGATATCGTTAGAAAGTTCTTTGAAATATCCGACTAAGAAAAATGCCAAAGCGACAAGGTTCTTAATGCTTTGAAAATCACGAACTTGGAAAGTTTCCCAACCTAAATTGGTTTTCAAGAAACGAAAGACGACCTCTATCTTGAATCTTAAAAGATAAGCCTGATAAATTTGTCTTGCGTCTTGAGCACACTCAAGGACTCGATTGGTAATGAGCATCATAGGTTGCTGAAAAATGGGCTTGCCTTTTTCATCTTTTAAAGTGATGCGCACAACAGAGTAAGTTCGATTATTGAGAACAAGCTTTTCCCATTCGATAAGACATTTAACGTTGACATACGTCTTGTTTTTGATAGTTATACGCTGTATGTCATAGCTAAATTGATGCTCAAAGGCTTTATCTATCAGTTTGACATAAGCCAATTTTTTAGATAATTTACCTTTGGGTGTATAAATAGGACGTGTTAAATTCGATAATCTGGACAATTTTAAACGGGTAATGAATTCATCCTTTAAATCATCCGTGTACTCAAAATACTCTTCGCCATCAAATTCGCGGTCTTGAATATGCGTAATTTTTATATCCAAATTACCCCGCTTAAGCGTATTGTGACTGTTAAGTAAAGCTTGAAAATAAACGGTTGAGTTATTCAAGTACGTCTCTTTTTCTACATTATCCCACTTAACAAGGTCTAAAGTGGGTGCTTTTGATGAATCCTGACCAATCAGACCAAGCGTTTCTTTACTCACATAATTGGGCATCCCCGTACTATACATCGTATGGTCTATCAACGTGATATCTTTGCTCGTTATGTCAACTGCCACACTGTTAAACGTTTTGTAGCCTGAGATGACCTGCTTTTGTAGCGACATCACTTTGCCTAAATATTCCATCTCTTGGGCATTCGGCTTCCGTAGGTCACTCCCATCATGCAACACATACACCCGTGACTCGTTACCCAACCGCTCTTGCGCTTGACTCCGTATCACTTCAAGGACGCTTTCCGCACTCAAAGTGTTTACTTGACTGCCGTTCAACAGTCCCTTGAAAACATCATATTCCTTTTTATCTGCTGACATACTATATACTCGTAAATGTCCTCTTATAATAATCGAGCGTACTAATTGCTCTATGTTTTTTTTACTCGGATATCTCCAAAATATAACAACAAATCACTAACGTAGTCTTTTATCATCTTTTTTCCGCTAAAGTTAAGCGTTTAATAATTCTCCGAAGTTACCAGAAACCTATAAAAATTTCTGTTTTCTATACCTTCGCTCATCACCAAAACACAAATCAATGAGTTCGACTCAAGTTTTCGATACTTTTTTAGAAGAGTCTTTGGAGAGAAGACGGGCTGCGGGCTTAGAACGCAAGCTCGTTTTGACCGACGATTTGATTGATTTCTCTTCAAATGATTATTTGGGTTTTGCCCAAGACCCTTCATTCGAGGCTGCATCTGTTACTTCCCAAAGGACGCATGGCAGCACAGGTTCTCGCCTTATTTCTGGCAATTCACGTCTCGCAGAACAAACGGAAACACACATTGCGACCTTTCACAATGCCGAAGCTGCCTTGATTTTTAACACTGGCTACATGGCAAATGTGGGTTTGTTCTCAAGCATTGGCGACAAAAACAGCTGTTTTATTTATGATGAATACATTCATGCGAGTGTGCATGACGGTATGCGTATGAGTTTGGCGCAACGTGTCAAATTCATACATAATGATGTAAATGATTTAGCAAAAAAACTTGAAAATACTGAGGGGGTAGGAAATTCCGATTCTTTGGGCAAGGGGGTCAAAAAATATGTCGCTGTCGAATCCTTGTATTCGATGGACGGCGATTTTGCACCTCTGGTAGAAATTGCCGCCGTTTGTCAAAAATACAATGCGGCTCTTATTGTTGATGAAGCACATGCCACAGGCATTTTTGGGGCAAAAGGGGAGGGCTTAGTCACTCAATTAGGTTTAGAATTGGTTGTTTGGGCGCGGGTGCATACCTTTGGCAAAGCATTGGGTGTACATGGTGCGGCAGTTGTGGGCAGCTCGTTGTTGCGCCAGTTTTTGATAAATCATGCCCGTTCCTTTATCTTTACGACAGCTTTACCACCACAAGCATTTCAGCATATCCAACATGCTTACGATTTGTTGCCACAAGCAGATAGAACTAAATTGTTTGAATTAATTGATTATTTTATAAAAAAATCATCATCATGTATCAGTTCAGAAAGTCGTTTTCTTATCAATCCAAAGTCGCCTATTCAGGGTATCGGTTTGGCGGACAATCAAGAAGTCGTTTCCTTGGCGCAGCATCTGCATCGAAACGGTATTTTTGCCAAAGCCATTTTATCCCCGACAGTGCCAAAAGGGGCGGAACGTATTCGTATTTGTCTGCACAGTACGCACACTTTTGCTCAAATTGATCAATTGTTGGCGGCTGTAAACTCCTTTTTTTGCCCTTCTGAGGAAAAAAAATGAAATTCTGGTAACTTCGGAAATCTGAGTAAACATTATTAATCCGTTAGGATTTATACGTTTGTAGAAAAAAATAGTGACCGTTTGTATCTCGAATCCGTAGGATTCACACGTTTGTGATTGTGCAATTCATTGCAATAACCCGAATACAAACGTGTGAATCCTACGGATTCGAGGAAATTGTGGGTTCATTTTTCTACAAACGTGTAAATCCTAACGGATTTATCTTTTGGAAGGCATTCAAATTTATTAGAAAAATATTACAATATGACACAAAAAAACTTCATTGTTGTCGGTATTCATACTGGCATTGGAAAGACGGTCTGTTCTGCCGTCATGACCGAGGCATTAGGCTACGATTATTGGAAACCTATACAAGCGGGTGACCTCGATGCTTCCGATAGCATTTTTATAAAAAATCATACAAGCAATCCCCTCCCGACTATATCGGGACAGGTCCGTAAAATCCATCCCGAAGCCTACCGATTGACCCAACCGATGTCACCTCATGCGGCAGCTAAAATTGATAAGACGGAAATAACATTAGACGCTTTGCAGTTGCCTACTACTGAAAATGGGCTGATTGTGGAGACAGCAGGAGGTATTATGTCGCCGCTATCGGACAGCTTGGTTGTTTTGGATTTGGTCAAACATTTGGGTTTGCCTGTGGTTTTGGTGACGCAGGATTATTTGGGCAGCATCAACCACACCTTATTAAGCATCAATATACTGAGGGGGGCCAATGTGCCGATTCTTGGGCTTGTTTTTAGTGGTGAAAAGGTGGCGACAACACGAGAGTTTATAAAGCAATATTCGGGTTTGGAAACGCTTTTGGAGATACCTTTTTTTGAAAAATTGGATAGGGAGGCATTGATGGATTTTGTTACGGATATGCCTGAAGATTTAAAAAGAAAATTTAAGACGCACTGAGTTTTTGCTAAGTAATATCCAAAAGCCATGAGAACAAACGTTTTCATGGCTTTTTACTTAGGGGGTGGATTGTGAAGACTTGAAACATAGGCGTTTGCGATCGAGTACATTTTTTTAGAAAAATTAAAGTTTAGAAAAGTATTCATACTAAATCCGAAACGGCAAGGAAACCACACGACTATTTCGCTCGTTGATGTATTCAGAAACCTTATTTTGAAATCATGGATATATCCCGCCTTATAAAATGGAAATAGTATTTTTTACAAAATAATATTTTTAATAACTTTAATTTCATCAAATATTAAACAAACATTATTACAATGAAAAATTGCATTACCATCCTATTTCTTTTCCTTACTTTCTTTGCGATGCCGCAACTATCAAATGCCCAAATTAAACTGAGTGGCATATTATCGGGTAAAAATGAAAACCCTGCTAATACTTCTACTGCTACTGGGACAATTGACGGTATTTTTGACCCTTGGTCCAGAGTTATCGCTTTTAGAGTTGAATTTGCGGGTTTAACTGCCAATGCCTCTGCTGCGCACTTTCACAGTGCTCCCGCTGGCACAAATGGGTCTGTTGTTGTAGATTTTGTGAGTCAAGGATTTCCTGTCGGTGTTAAAAGTGGCGAATTTGTAAAGGTTTTGACCTTGACAGAATCACAAGCCGTTGACTTAATGACGGGCAATCTGTATGTGAACATTCACAATGCTTCTTTCCCAGGCGGTGAAATTCGGGCGCAGATTGTCTATGGCAAACAACTGAATCCGTCTCCCGTGCAGCTCTCTGCACGTCTCAGTGGTGCACAAGAAGTACCTGCCAATGCCAGTACCGCAAAGGGTACTTTAGAGGGCATTTTTGACCCTTATTCCCGCGTCATTGCTTTTCGATTTGAATATTCAGGTTTGACGGCTAATGCAACCGCTTCTCATTTTCACATAGGCGCGGCAGGTACAAATGGAGGTGTTTCTGTTGATTTCGTTTCACAAGGCTTTCAAACGGGTAGCACATCAGGCGAATATGTTAAAGTTTTGACGCTCACCCAAGTACAAGCCGACGCATTGATTGCCGGGCGTATGTATGTCAATATCCACAATGCCAGTTTCCCTGGTGGTGAAATTCGCGGACAGTTAAATTATAATCAAACGCTGAACCCTATAAGTGTCGTAAGAGGCACTTTCAGTGGTGCTCAAGAAGTGCCTGCAAATACTTCCACAGGAACAGGTACTGTCGTCGGTTCTTTTGACCCAAAATCAGGTTTATTGGGTATAAAAGTCAATTACACGGGTTTGTCAGCCAATGCCTCTGCTGCACACATACATCGCGCCGCAATAGGCGTAAGTGGACCTGTTATCATTGATTTTACACCATTGGGCTTTACCTTTGGCGCAACAAGTGGGACGTTTTCTAAGATTATTCTATTAAACGGCTCGCAAGCGACCGATTTATTGGCAGGAAACTTATACGTCAATATCCACAATGCCAATTTCCCTGGCGGTGAAATCAGAGCGCAACTCAATGCCACCGTATCGGGTTCAAATATTCCAGCTGAGAGCAATGTCGGCAAAGTGGCTTCAGATTTAACGGTTTCGGTTTACCCAAATCCTTCTTCTGATTATGTTTATTTAAATTTGGGTAGGAATACTACCCCTGTACAAGTCGAATTGTATGATATGCAAGGACGTATGGTTTCTTCTTTGAAAAGTTCAGATGCCTTGTTGAAATGGCAAACGGCTTCTCTGGTCAAGGGCTTGTATGTTTTCCGTGTTCAAAAAGGACAAGATGTAGAAGTGCATAAATGGTTGAAAAACTAAAGGATTTATAGAGCCCTTAAACTTATTGTTGTTCCTATCAAGTTATGAAAAAAGCTGTTCGAAGGTTATTCTTTGAACAGCTTTTTTTGTGCTTTATGATTGAATAAGTATCGCTGACGATGAGCATAAGTTAAAGATTAAGTTCTCCCAAATGTTTTAAGTCCATATCGAGGTCTTCAATACTGTAATGTATGGTATGGGTACTTGACGCTCGGCTAAGGCTTGTTGAAACTCGATACGTGTCAATTTGGCTAAACGTGCACACTTGGCTAAGGTCAAAAGCCGACGCTGATACATCAATGTCAAGACATCTAAGAGTATGTCTTTTTCTGAAAACCGTGTACTTGTTAGTACTTCATCGGGAATCTCGATTACCATGTTTTTATTTTTGTGGTAAAGTTAAACCAAAAAGCCTTGTAAAACAAACGTTTACAAGGCTTTTGTGGGTTTATACTGAGGGGGGCTTTTGCTTTTATTGCGCGGGTCGGGAGACCCGCTTGATATTGAGTTCTGTCTGGAGACAGAACCCAGCGCTGCCGTTCGTTAGTTTAACGCTGGGGCTTGTTTGAAAAGAACATCCTGTGCCAGCTGGGCCATAGCCAGCAAAGCAACGAACGGTGACCAATATAGAACCCCTTAACTGCATGTTACTTTTTGTTATATGCGATAGCTGTTATAGCAGGATTCTGTGTTAATAATGCATCTGGTATAATTTGTGGCCAAATTAATTTAAATGCACCATTAATTTTTCCGCTAATTGTCCCGCCATTCAGTTTTGTAATCGTGAAATTAGTTTCTCCAACATTTGCGGTAAATGCTGATGTTTGTCCAGGAAAAGGTTGAACAGTAGCATCGAATTTTAAATCATACTTGCCCAGAACTCTTTGGCTATTTACAGTAAAAGGCACACTATCACCTTTTATATTGAGTTGAATAGTATTTTCGTCTTTCACAGATACAGATAAAGATAATATACCCGCACCACTGGCTGTACCACTGATAGGAGGAAGCACATTTGCATAGTCACCTTCAAATTTTTTTAATGATGTCAATTGCTCACTTGAAGTTGAGTCTTTGCTACAACTTTGGCACATGACAATAATTGATAAAACATAAATAAGGCTTTTCATAAAAGAATTTTTTAAAGCTGAATTTAATATATTTTTATATTCAGTTTTTTGTTAGTAATATTCAGAGTACATTAAAAAAGTTATTAACATATTTTATAAATCTTTCTTGGCTGAATCGTGTTTCTTCTGTGCAATCATTTCCCTCAATGATTCCGCGTATAAATTGGCCAGTTAAGTCTTCAGTAGGTAATTTTCTGAAAGCCTTATTAAATCTTTTTTTAAAATAGTCTAAATAATAGTTTAAAACTTCGTCTGCTCTTACTTGATGATATGTGTTAATTATTTGAAGTCTTTTTTCATTGCTTATAATTTTGATTTTAAAAATATCTTCTTTAAAATTTGTAAAATCTTCAAAATCTTCTAC
>JANLQI010000353.1:0-5013 GCA_031367705.1 Saprospiraceae bacterium
TGATTGATATTTTTAGCCAATGGATAAAGATTTCCTAAAGTATCCAAATATCTGTATATTGAGTCGTTTTCATTTACTTTAACTCTTGCAAAACCAATATTTTCATCAAAAGGAAAAGCAATTGCAAACACCTTTTCTTTGATACTTTGATTTCCGTCTTTATCTATAAAATAAAACCCTTTTATTAAACCATTAAATTCGCCAGGGGAAAACTCTCCTTTAACATACTCTCCATCTGTTTCTGCATTTTGATAGACCAAAGCGTACTTATCTTTATAAAAATATAAAGCATCAATTATTTTTTGATTTTTTGCAAGTGCCTTTTCAAGTTCAATTGTTCTTTGCTCTACTATTTGTTTTTGTACTACGGCTTCTCTTTTCGCTTTTTGAGCTTTCACTTTCTCCTTCTCAATCGCCACAAACAGCCGCCGCCGCAGTTGCTTAATTTGTTCTTTTTCTTTAGTATTGGTATCCGTGAGATAGCCTTCGGCAGAGTCGAGGTTATCGAGTGCTTTTTGGTAGGCAGCCTGTTTCAGAAAGTTTTCGGCTTTTTTGTAGGCGCATTCGAAGTTATTGCAGGGTTTATTGGTTTGCCCTGATACTTTTAGAGAGAAAAGTGATAAGAGAAAAGTGAAAAGTAAGAGTAGCTGTATCTTCATTGATATTCGTTTTTTGATGTATTAGAATAGTAACAAATGTAGAGAATATTTTTGAAATAGGATTTAGGAAATGATGCAGATTTAATGGGATTCTTGATACCTCTTCAAAAAAATCCTATTAAATCTGGATAATTTCCTAAATCCTATTTCAAAAAGAAAATACTGAGGGGGGGGTACGAACTTTAAAGTTTATCTAAAACATACGTTTTAAACCAATTAGGCAAGGGTTCAACTTTTGTTTCCACCATTTTACCTTCCGTTATTTCTGCTAAAAAGGTATGGTTGATACCCGAATTATCAAAAATATAGGTTCGATTCGTACATTTTATGGCATCAATCAATAAATCAAGTGAACGATAGTAGCGAGAAATAATCTTATCCTCTGGTACGGGATGTCCGCCCATTCGTACTCGTTGACCCACACGTGACACATTGATAATCGGGTCTTCGGTTGCGACAAAGTATAAATAAGTGCGATACCCCAAACGTTGGGCATTTCGCAATAATTCTATTTTATCGGGAGAAGACATGACCGTTTCCAAAGTGAAAGACGAACGTACAACCAATAATTTTTGACGAATAAAATCAGCCGTCACAGAAGCCCAATATGAGTTTGTATTGACACTGAAAAAACTTATTCTGTCTTGATTATAGCTTAATTCATAGACTTCGTCCAACAAATCCGCTTTTTCAAGTAAACTTGATTGACTGAAAAAGTCTAATACTTCGGATTGAGTTGTTTTGATACCGTAAGGTCTTAAATCAACGGCAGCAAAATCGCGCATTTCTTTTTCAATTTCATCAGGATTGATGTAAAAACCCAAGAGTTTAGGCTTAATAAGTGCTTTAATCGTGCTTTTACCCGACCCATTTGGACCTGCAAACATCCGTAGGCGAGAGATATTGATGTCTGTCATTTGATTTCGAATTTACTACCCACAGCAATGAATGCGGGCGGCTTTAATTGTTTTATCACTTTTTTAGTACCATTTGGAAATACTTCAATCAACTGCCCATCCTCTGCAATAAGTACACTTTCACCCGATGCCAAAGCCTGTAAATAGGCTTGACGAGTAGCAATGGCTGCCAATTCTGGAATAAATTGTTCAAGATAGTCTATGGCTTCATCGTCTAATTTCATGTAGTTATTCATTAAATAATTTAAAAAATGTATTTGATTTATGCTTAACTGAGGCGGCTTTCGATATTCAAAGATAACAGAAAAACTGAAAAAGCAGTTGCTTAATTTGTTCTTTTTCTTTGGTATTGGTATCCGTGAGATAACCTTCGGCAGAGTCGAGGTTATCGAGTGCTTTTTGGTAGGCAGCCTGTTTCAAAAAGAAAATACTGAGGGGGTGCTTATTTGGGTTTAAAAAAGTAATTACCATTCAATAGTTTTATTTATTTTTGTAAAAATCTTATTCAAATGACTATTACCATTTCAACATCAGAGGAATCTTCTAAATTTGAGAAATTACTCAAATTCCTTTACAAAGAGCGCATTGCTTTTGACATTGTGTCTTCTGCACCAGTAACAGCCGAAGATTTAGCGATTCGTGAAAGGCTCCGTGCTAAATACATTCCATCAGGCGAATGGGAAAACATGAGCCTTGACGAAAAAGAGGATGCAGCACTTTTGGAAACTATGCTCTATGACAAAGAAAACGGCGCAGAATTGTTGTCTCCCGACGAACAAACTGCCTTTTTGAAGGAGTTGCGCGAATTGTCATAACCACCGCCTTTTGCTCTATAAAACCAAATATCACTATGGAAATCTTCCTTTCCCGCAATTTTCAAAAAGAAGTTCGTGCTTTATCTGCACCGCTTAAAGTACGTGTTTTAGCTATTATTGACCGCGTTATCGAAGCTGAAACGCTTGCAGATGTACCCAATGTTAAAGCAATGGAAGGCGCTCATAATTACTTTCGTATTCGATTAGGTGACTATCGAATAGGCATTTACCGACGTACTGATAATATCATTGAATTTCAAAGAGTTGGAACAAGAGGCGACTTTTACAATCGTTTTCCTTGAAAAACCGCCTTCGGCAGAGTTGCCGTTATCGAGTGCTTTTGGGTAGGCAGCCTGTTTCAGAAAGGTTAAAATACTGAGGGGGTGCTTTGCAAATCTTGAAAAGCACCCCCTCCGTATTTTATAGTTCACAATCCACATTTTCAAAAGTTAATGCTGAACGGTTAACTTCTCTGTGGCGATGATACCATCAACGGATAGGCGCACCATGTATAGACCATTTGGCAAATCGGTATTGATTTCATCTTGATAACTGCCCGCAGCACGTTGTTGTAGCATAGAACCTGCCATCTTTTGACCTGCAATATTATAGACTTCCCACATCACCGCGCTGTGTTTACGAAGGCTGTAACCGACAAAAGTATTGCCCGATACTGAGGGGTTCGGATAAACGCTGAATTGATTAACTAAATCTGTAAACTCTTGTGTACCAACCGTTCCCGTGATATAACCCATTGGCGGACGTGGTTGCTTGACGGATGTATAGACGTGGTATTCGCCTGGCAACATATTGATTAAAGTTTGGGTATTGGTGATATTGAGACTATCGCCAGACAAATAATCGTACCATTTACCTGTGTTCGGAAAATTAGGATTGACAGTTGATGCAGCCAAATCAAAATTACCCAAAACAATAACTTTCATAGAAGGGTCATTGAGCAATTGGAAGCTGCGGGTGCGGCCAGGATTCAAGCCATTTTCATCGTAATTGATGTTTTTGAAAGCGGGTTGTGTCGTTCTTAAATAAATCAAATTGGCAGTAACATTGTAGAGACGGCGACGGTCAGTTTCTGTAAAATAGTTCCAAAGAATGGGTTTATTGCCTATCCGCCCGTTTTGATTGATGGAAATATCGTAGCCCATTTCACCAAACTGCCACAACATTTTAGGGCCTGGAATGGTGTAAAAGAAGGCTGAAACCAATTCTTGACGGCGTAAAGCTGTTTTTAAGGTTCTAACATTGTAATTATTTAAAGACAAACCTTCGTTGATGTTTCGTACCATCAAGCGTTCTTCATCGTGGCTTTCCATATAGGCAATGTGCGCATCGTGTAGGTTTTGTGTTGTCCAACCCCGATACCTTGCAGAGACAAAAGACAAAGTGAAGGTGGTGTTCCCCTTGGAATGTTGCGCATATCTGTCGTTAAAATTCGCCCAAACCATCATACCAGCTTGAGCATATTCTGTTTCTTCTTGGTTTTCGCCAAAAAATTCCAAAAAAGAGTAAGCACCTGGCGTTGTTGCTTGAACGACAGCATGATAATGTTTCATAATCGCCACACGGCTGGCATCGTAACGGCTGATGCAACTTTCGTCGGTTTGGCTACCACCGCAATTGGCATTTTGTGTCATGCCTTTTACTAAGTCAAAACGGTAGCCGTCAATGTTGTATTCTTTTAGTAAAAATGCCAAACAACGGTCAACATACGCCTTTGTGAACGCACTTTCGTGGTTCATATCGTAACCGACATTATAAGGGTGTTTGGCATCAGGATTGAGCCACGGATTATCGGCAGCGGGTTTACCGCCATCAAAATACAAAGCAGAAAGTGGTGTTCCACCGCCCCAAACATGGTTGAAAACAACATCGAGAATGACTGCAATGCCGTTTTGGTGGCATAAGTCAATAAACTGTTTGAACTTTTCAGGCGTGCCGTAATATTTGTCGAGTGCCATGTGAAAAGTCGGATTATAGCCCCAACTTTCGTTGTTGTCAAACTCTGTAACAGGCATTAATTCGATGGCATTGATGCCCAAATTTTTGAAATATTGAATCGTATCAATCAGTGTTTGATAGTTGTGTTTGGCGACAAAATCACGGGTCAATAATTCATATATCACTAAATTGCCCTTTGCAGGACGTTGAAAATTAGGTACTTGCCAATTGTAAGCGGCTTTGCCAGGCGTTATGACAGAGACATAACCCGTTGTTTTATCCGTTGGATAAGGTATAGGATTAGGATAGGTTTCTGCGGGAATATTTTTATCATTATTGGGGTCAAGCACTAAAATACTGAGGGGGTCGGCGACACGTAAACTGCCGTCCACGATGTATTGGTAAGTATAAGTTTGTCCTTTTGTTAAGCCACCGATTTTGACCCACCATGTATTGCCATCTACGGATTTATTCATCAAATATTTGCTATCAACAAGGTAGTCGTTAAAGCTGCCAATGACAAAAACATTTTGTTTGCGCGGAGCTTGAAACAGAAATGTAATAGAATCACCTACGGCATTGACATTTGCACCTAACTCCATATTTGCGGGTGGATTAGCAATGGTAATTGTTGGGACGACGACATAAAAAATAACGGCGGAGTCT
>JANLQI010000358.1:0-5345 GCA_031367705.1 Saprospiraceae bacterium
TGGTTGGAAGAAAATACGCCAGAAGCGAAGAAGATTGTTGATAAGGTTATCCTTTCTGCAACAGCCCGTCATGCAGCGCAACGTGCGCGTGAATTGGTACAACGCAAAGGCTCTTTGACAGGTGGCGGTTTGCCAGGTAAATTGGCGGATTGTGCGTCTAAAAATCCAGTCGATTCAGAGATTTTCCTTGTCGAGGGTGACTCGGCGGGTGGTACGGCGAAACAAGGTCGTGACCGTAATATTCAAGCGATTTTGCCGCTTCGTGGTAAGATTTTGAATGTGGAGAAAGCACTTGAGCATAAAATTTATGAAAACGAGGAGATAAAAAATATGTTCACCGCCTTAGGTGTCCGTATAGCCGAAGATGCTGAGGGGATGCGTTTTTTGAATATCGAAAAATTGCGCTATCACAAAGTAGTCATCATGTGTGATGCCGACGTTGACGGTAGCCACATTACGACCTTGATTTTGACGTTCTTTTTCCGTTATATGCGTCCACTTATTGAAAATGGGCATATTTATGTCGCTGCACCGCCACTTTATAAAGTACAGAAAGGCAAACAGTTCCGTTATTGCTGGACAGAAGAAGACCGCAAAGAAGCGGTGGGTCAATATTCGAAAGGAGAGAATGATGATTCGGTCAAAATTCAACGATACAAGGGTTTGGGTGAGATGAATGCCGATCAATTGTGGGAAACAACGATGGACCCCGATACCCGCATTTTGAAGCAAGTGGTGATTGATGATATCATCGAATCTGACCATATCTTCTCTATGCTGATGGGCGACGAAGTGCCACCACGACGTGCCTTTATCGAAGCAAATGCAAAATATGCGAATGTAGATATTTGATTTTGAAATATTTAGATATTGAAAATGAAGACGATAAGATGCTCATAAGGAATCTTATCGTCTTTGTTATTTGTCAAAAGCTCAATTTGATTGTATATGCAAGAGAAAATTCTCATCACAGATGATGTCCACGAATCGTTATTAAAAGGACTTGAATCGGCAGGATTCGAGTGCGATTATCAGCCGAATATAACAGATGAAGCTGTTAGGCGCATCATAGGCGATTACGTCGGTTTGGTCATTAATTCTAAGATAAAAGTGGATAAACCGATGTTGGACGCGGCTTCTCGACTGCGTTTTGTCGGTCGTGTGGGTTCTGGTATGGAAATCGTTGACCGTGCCTATGCTGCTGAAAGAGGGGTGGCTGTTTTGAGTTCGCCCGAAGGCAATCGGAATGCAGTAGGAGAACACGCTTTGGGTATGTTATTGTCGTTGGCAAACAACTTGAATCGAGCGAATTCAGAAGTTAAAAAATTAGATTGGCAACGGGAGAAAAATCGCGGCTTTGAACTGAGGGGTCGTACAATTGGGATTATTGGTTTTGGACATACAGGCAGCAGTTTTGCTGTTAAATTATTGGGTTTGGGTATGCGTATTTTGGTGTATGACAAATATTTACCTTCTGGTTTTTTAGAAAAAATGCCTTTCCCTATCTCCAATTTGTCTTATCCGCGGTTTGATACTGAGGGGGGGGGGAAGAAGTTGTTGAATAATACTCATAGTGCTCGGAATTATTCTTCTGAATTGGGGCGTGATTATGATGGTTTAAATTATGAGTTTTCAACAATTGAAGAAGTCACGTTACAAACGCTGCAAAAAGAGGCGGACATTATCAGTTTCCACCTACCGTTGACAGATGGAACAAAACATTTTGCAGATGCTCGTTTTATCGAGAATTGTCGTAAAAATATTGTTTTAATCAATACTTCAAGAGGAAATGTGGTTAAAACAGTAGATTTGGTGGCTGCTTTGAAAACAGGTAAAGTCGCGGGTGCGTGTTTAGATGTCTTTGAAAATGAAAAAACAGGCACTTATACTGAGGGGGAGAAAACGTTGTACAAAAAGCTATTTTCGTTTGAAAACGCCCACGTTTCGCCTCATGTTGCGGGTTGGACAGTGGAATCGAAAGAGCGTTTGGCGAAGATTTTATTGAAGAAAATTTTGAGGTATGAGGTTCCTTTTTAGACCCAATTCGCCCCCCGACCCCAAAGGGGAGTTCCCTTCTCCCCTTCGGGGTCGGGGGGGGCAAATTCAAATAAAACGTTATTGTCAAAAATTATTAAAGGAGTTTTACTTATTTTGCAAAATATAACTTTGGCAATAGGTGAAAATAGTTAAAGTTATGTTGAAAGACGAAAATTTTCAAATTGAAGTCTTTTGTTTTGTGATTTAAATATGTGTTTTGTTAATATTGCAACTTATTTTTTCTAAAATCAAATCAATCACGCATTATTGCGTCATATTATTAAGCTTTTTTTCAATACCTAAATCGGTAACGAATGATGAAAAAACATTTACTTATAACCATTTTTCTCGTTTTTTGCGGTCTGTCAGTTTTTGGTCAAGTTACCTTGTCAGGTAAGGTGACGGACGAAAAAGGAGAACCGATGGTCGGCGCCATTGTCGCCGTTTTCAAAAATGGGGTCTCCAAAACGGGCGCACAAGCAGATTTTGACGGTGTGTATCGTATCAACAACCTCGACCCAGGGAAGTACGATGTCGAATGTTCGATGCTGGGTTCGGTCACGCAACGGACTACTGGGGTGCAACTCACAACGGGTCTCATCTCGCTCAACTTTAAAATGGTTGAAAACGGTAAATTACTCGAAACGTTTGTTGTCACCGAGTATAAAGTGCCTATCGTAAAAGTTGACCAAACGACTCAAGGTCAACAGTTTACATCTGATCAAATCGCCAAAATGCCTTTGAAGGACGTGAACGCCATCGTTGCAACAACGGCGGGTGTATCGAGCCAACAAGGCGAAACGCCTACCATTAAAGGCTCTCGTTCAAGCGGAACGGACTATTATATTGATGGTATTCGTGTGCGGGGTAACGGTGCAGTTCCTGTCAATGAAATAGAGCAACTGCAAGTTGTTACGGGCGGCATGGAAGCTAAATACGGTGACGTTGTCGGTGGTATCATCTCCATTACGACCAAAGGCCCTGCTCGAAAACTGACAGGCGGTGTGGAGTTAGAGACCTCTCAGTATCTCGATGCTTTTAAGTATAATTTTGCCAATGCCAACCTTTCAGGGCCTATTTTGACTCGGACACGTGTGGACAAAACAGGGACGAAGGTCGTTGAGCCTTTGCTGGGTTTCCGTGTGTCGGCACAAATGCGGACAAATGGCGATGCCAGCCCATCTGCTCTGCCTATTTATAAGGTAAAAGACGATGTTTTGGCAAATTTGGAAGCACATCCGTGGACGATTATTGGTACAGGAGCGCGAGTCGCTTCTGCTGAACTTTTGAAACCGACTGACTATGAAGCGTTAAAAATTCGCCCTAATCGGGGATATGCGCAGTATGATTTTACAGGTAAACTCGATGCCCGTATTTCAAAAGCGATGGATATGACTTTGTCGGGCAATTATTACCATATTGATAGTAAAATTGCGTTGGGCGATGTCTTTAATTCTCATAATAACCCAACGAATAAAGCAGATCGTTTTCGGACGAACTTCCGTTTCCGTCATCGCCTCGGAAATACTGAGGGGGGGAGAACGACAAATACGACGATTGAAAATGCGCAATATACGCTTCAATTTGGCTTTGAAAAGAACTTTTCAAAGGCAATGGATGAGCGTCATGGCGACAAATTGTTCAATTATGGATATGTGGGTCAGTTTAATACGAAATGGGATCCGACTTTCATAACAGACTCTACGGGTACGCATCAAAATGGCTATCGTCAAGTATTTGCAGGTTATAAATTGTCAGATATCAATCCTGTTTTAGCCAATTTCAACCGTGATGCGAATGGCAAAGATTTAGAAGCAGGATTTGGGGGCAATAATTTGAATGTTTTCAATAGCATTTTTAACCAAAGTGCACTTGAAAATGTTTGGAATTTTCATTCAAACGTTGGGCAAGTTTATAATAATTTTTCCAAGAATGATGGTAATCTGATAACAGGTCAAGCAACGCTTAACTTTGATATTGTGCCAGGAGGTTCGAAGGAAAAAGCGCACAATATCCAAATGGGTTTTATGTATGAGCAACGGATTGACCGTGCTTATTCGATTGCCCCTGAACGATTGTGGTATATCGCTGACTTGTTACAAAATGGCAATATCAATGGTACAGGTGTGGACACGACTAAGTATTTGGGTCGCGATTCACTCATCGCAGGGCAAAAAGTGAAGTTGTATGCGCCTGCTGAAAATACAGCTATTTTGGATAAAACGGATTTGGGCTTTTACAAAAACCTTAGAACCAAAACAGGACAGCCTTATTTATCCTTTGGTAATGTCAATAATTTGACACCTGATCAGCTATCCCTCAGTATGTTTACAGCTCGCGAACTGAACGACCAAGCCTTGTTGGGTTATTATGGGTATGACTATTTGGGTAATCCAATTTCGACAACCCAATATTCGTTCAATGATTTCTTTACAACTAAAGATGCCACAGGAGCAAGAACTTTCCCAGTTGCGCCGCTTCAGCCGCTTTATATTGCTGGGTATATTCAAGACAAATTCCGTTATAAAGACGTGATTTTTAGTTTGGGTGTTCGTGTTGACCGTTATGATGGTAATAATAAGGTGTTGAAAGACCCTTATTCTTTGTACGATATGATGACAGCAAAGGATTATTATGCCATGTTGCAAAAGGATAATCCCGGTAAAACGATTACGAAACCAGCTGGTGTGGGTGACGATTTTAAAGTTTATTTGACCGAAAGCACTTATGGTAAAACGAATGCGCGTTACAGCGAAACAACGATCAAGGGTTATCGCAGTGGCGACCAATGGTACACACCTGGTGGGCAGCCGATTGACCCCGTGAGTCTTATTGGTGAAAATGCACAGGTTCATGCCAAATATGTAACCGATGTATTCCCAACGATTACACAATTGGGTTATGATCCAAATATTTCGTTTACCGATTATCAGCCGCAGACGAACTTCATGCCGCGTTTGGCGTTCTCTTTCCCGATTGGTGAAAAGGCGAATTTCTTTGCGCATTACGATATCTTAACAGCTCGTCCAGCATCCAATACAGCAATGACGGCTTTGGATTATTTTTACTTCGACGAAAGAACGGGTACGAAAAACAATCCAGACCTCAAACCTGAAAAAACGATTGACTACGAAGTGGGTTTCCAACAAGAGTTGACACCGACTTCTGGTATCAAAATCGCTGCTTATTACAAGGAGATGCGCGATATGATTCAACAACGCTATTATCGCTTTTTGGCTGGACCTACCAACTTGACGGAGTATGTCACTTACGGCAATCTCGATTTTGGTACGGTTAAAGGTTTCACA
>JANLQI010000371.1:0-2326 GCA_031367705.1 Saprospiraceae bacterium
CCTTGCCTCTTGCTTTTTATCTAATCAACTCCTCTTTTTCGTGGAAGATAACGCCATAGTCTTTCAATTCCTCTAAAACAGGTTCATAGATTTCCTTTAATACAGGGATATTGACACCAATCGAATTGATTTTACCCAGCATGACAAGCTTGACAAAAATACCAATCGGCAAACCGACAAGTTTAGACATAGCTGTAGAATTGCCATCATCTCCTTTCATAACCATTGTGGATGTCAATTTGTAATTCTTGCGCCCCAATTCATACTCCAGTTCATGTTGCATGATGACCATATCACGTTCATGGTCTTGCAATTTCCATTTTTCAAGCAATAGATTTTCAAGAATCAAAGCAGGCGTGGCACTGCGCATACGTATTTTTTTCTTGCTGAATAAACCGAGCCAATCGAGTTTCTTAATTGTTTCGCCATCAACAGACTCACCTATCAAATTGGCAACTTTTTCTTTCACACTGCTGCCTGGTGCCGAATTCGCCACATAAGCATCAATTAATTCGTGGTATGTAATTTCTTCTGAATCTAATATCGGAAAAGAACCGTCTGTCAAGCCAATTTTAACCAAAGCATCCCAAGCTTTGCAGAATCCTTTATGGCGAATCGTACCCCTCAGTAAATTGGGGATGGGCCCCAAATCATACAGTTCACGATACAAAAGTGAATCGCGGTTGACATACACTTCATATTCACCCATATTCGGCACTTCAATCGTCCGAGTTTGAGCGAAAATACGGTTGTATGGCACATAGCGCAATTTACCGTCTTCCAAATATTGAGCCGTCCCCTGCCCTGCCAAAACGACATTGCGTGGATTCCATGAAAATTTATAATGCCACGGGTTGTCATCACTTTCAGGAGCGACTAAACCACCTGTATAAGAGCGAAACGACTTCAAACGACCACCTTTTGCATTTATTTGGTCTATTTTTTGCTTACCACTCATATGGTCAATACCTGGGTCAAGTCCCATTTCGCCCATAAAAATAAGCGCACGTTCGCGGGCCTCGTCGCCCAAAGCATACATTTGCTTTGAAATATAAGAAGCTGTAATTAAGTGTTTTTTTAATTTCAAACAATCCTGTGCCACTTCAAGGTGCAAATGTGCAGGTAAAAGCGATACGACAACATCTGCTCTTTGAATCAACTCACGACGGTCATTTACTTTAGTGGCATCAAGCCATGTCGCACGACCGTTGGGATGTCCATTTACTTTTTTAGCTGCCGCCTCATGGTCTGCATCAGCAATAGTGACAAACCAATTGTAGGTTTTTGCTTGTTCAAGTACGTATTTAATCAACGCAGTTGCAGAGCGACCTGCTCCAATAATCAATATATTATTCATATTTTATTTTTCGTTTTAGCTATGTCAACCTAAAATTAAGCTCATAATACTGTTGATGAACCAAACCTCAATTCTATGCAGAAAGAATGGGTAGTTAGATTGTTTTATCAGCGGTAAAGGTACGAAATTTAACCATTGTCCTAATTTTGATAGCCTTATTAGATTTTAATATTTTAATATTATTTGTAAATACTTGATTTTCAAAATATATTCTACCGTTGCTTTTATCATTTCAAATACTGAGGGGGGTAAATAAATTTTCATCTCACACCAAAAGTTATCAATTTTTCTACCTTTGCGGCGTTTTTTAGAAAATTTTCTTTTTTGAACTCTTTTATGACTATAAACTAATGACTGATTTCATTGATTTTTTCCTACATCTTGATAAACACGTTGAGACTTTTTTTACACAATATCAAACGCTCTCCTATTTCCTGGTTTGTTTGATATTATTCTGCGAAACGGGGCTTATCGTCACCCCTTTTTTGCCAGGTGATTCTCTCCTTTTTGCCGTAGGCGCAACAATTGCTAAAATTGGCATTTTACGTCTTGAAATTATGATTCCACTTATGCTTATCGCTGTTATATTAGGTGATAATGTCAATTATTTTGTCGGCAATAAAATTGGTAAACGGCTGTTTGAAACCAATAATGCGATTCTCAAAAAACTGTTGAAACCAGAGTATCTTAAAAAGACAGAAGACTTTTACGCCAAATATGGTGGCAGAACGGTTATTATGGCACGTTTTGTACCTATTGTCCGCACATTTGCCCCTTTTGTTGCAGGTATTGGTGCCATGAATTTTAGAAAATACATCGGCTATTGTGTAGCAGGTGCTTTGTTGTGGGTATTGTCCATGACCTTAGCAGGTTATTTTTTAGGTCAAATCCCTATCATTAAAAACAACTTTGAAATCGTTGTTTTGACGATAATTTTTATTTCTGTTTTACCGGCAGTCATTCAAGTTA
>JANLQI010000005.1:0-30244 GCA_031367705.1 Saprospiraceae bacterium
TTTTTTTTTTTTTTATTAAATATTTATAAAAAATTTTTTGTTTACTTAAATTATTTTGTTTTTTTTTTTTTTTTTCAAAAAAAAAACAAAAAAACATTTTATTTTCCGTCTACTATATCTACTGCGACCACAAACCGCTAAAAAAGTGAGTATCAGCCATTTGAGCCTCGCAAACAGTTATCCACACCCATTTGTTAACTTTAAGTAACCTTTTCTCACACCGTTCCCAATTTTTAGGCTTACCTTTGCGGCATCTTCCAATATAGTTTCAATCATTATCCTACATCTCAATGAGTGAACAAATCAAACACGAATGCGGCATTGCGCTCGTTCGACTTTTGAAGCCATTAGATTTTTACCATAAAAAATATGGTTCAGCTTTCTACGGCTTAAATAAACTTCACCTCTTGATGCAAAAACAGCGCAACCGTGGACAAGACGGCGCCGGCATCGCAACCATTAAACTCGACCCAACGCCCGGCACACGCTACCTCAGCCGCAAACGCTCGAACTCTCAAACACAACACATAAAAGATGTATTTGAGCAAGTGTTCTGGCATTTCAAAGACCTCACAGCCGAGCAAATCAATGATGCGGAATACTTGAAAGAGCATTATCCGTACATGGGTGAGGTTATGATGGGGCATCTGCGTTATGGCACGCACAGCGGCAATACGATTGAGCAAGTGCATCCGTTTTTGCGCCCAAACAATTGGATTTGTCGCAATTTACTACTGGCAGGCAATTTCAACATGACTAATGTTGATGAATTGTTCCAGTTTTTGGTTGAGGACTTGGGGCAGCATCCGAAGGAAAAGTCCGACACGGTGATGGTCATGGAAAAAATGGGGCATTTCCTTGACGATGAAGTGCAACATTGGTTCAATTACTTTAAACGAGACAATTACTCGAATAAGGAATTGACCAATCTCATTGCTGAACACCTCGACGTACACCGCATTTTGAAACGTGCGGCAAAAGGTTTAGACGGTGGTTATGTGTTGATGGGTATGTTGGGTCATGGCGATTCGTTTGTTATGCGCGACCCGAACGGCATTCGTCCTGCGTTTTATTATCAAGACGATGAAGTGGTGGTGGTGGCATCGGAACGTCCTGCGATTCAGTCCGTTTTTAATGTCAATTATCAAACAATTCAGGAGTTAAAACCTGCCCATGCTTTAATTATTAAGAAAAACGGAACGGTAACGGAAAAAGCCTTTACGCAAGAGCGTGAACGTTTGGCTTGCTCTTTTGAACGCATTTATTTTTCACGTGGCACTGACCGTGATATTTATTTGGAAAGAAAGCAGTTGGGTGAACAATTGGCAGAGACTGTTGCTAAAGCTGTTAATTACGACTTTGACAACACTGTTTTTTCGTTCATTCCAAATACTGCCGAAGTCGCTTTTATGGGTATGACAGAAGGTTTGTCGAAAATACAAAACCGTCTTAAATCACAGAGAATCAACGATTTACATATTAAAGGTGAATTTTCTGTTGAAAAAATGGACGATATACTGAGGGGTACTTTACGGGTCGAAAAATTAGCCGTTAAGGACGACAAAGCCCGTACTTTTATCACACAAGACAATAGTCGCGACGATATGGTGGCTCATGTTTACGATGTGACTTATGGCATTATTAACAACCATGTTGATACTTTAGTCTTAGTAGATGATTCAATTGTAAGGGGAACAACGTTGAAAAACTCGGTTATCAAAATTGCCGCGCGTTTGAATCCTAAAAAAATCATCATTGTTTCGTCTGCACCGCAAATCCGTTTTCCTGATTGTTATGGCATTGATATGTCAAAAATGGGTGATTTTGTCGCTTTTCAAGCCCTTATCCGTCTTTTGAATGAAAATGGATATGAGGAAAAATTAGAAATCGTTTACGAAAAATGTAAGGCGCAAGAGCATCTGCCAAAGGAACAAATCAAAAATTATGTTCAAGAACTCTATGACCTTTTTGACTACGAAGACGTGAGTGCTAAAATCGCTGAAATTGTGACGTTACCAGAAATCATTCCAGAAGTAGCGGTCATTTATCAGACGCTTGGTGGTTTGCACGCCGCTTGCCCTAATAATAAAGGTGATTGGTATTTCAGTGGCAATTACCCAACGCCAGGTGGTAATCGGGTAGTGAATAGAGCGTTTATCAATTATATGGAGAACAAAAATGTTCGAGCGTATTAATTTGCTTTAAGATAAAAAAAACAAAAAATGGCTGTTTTGCACCTTGCAATAACAGCCATTTTTTGTTTGTAATTTGTTTAAAATCAAATGAATAGCATTGTTTTTTTATAAACACAAATATTTTTATTTTCTTTAAAGAATGCTATTGGTTTCTATTATATCATTAACGACTAATTTGTTGCCGTCATAGTTTGCATTGTAGTCGTAGTATTTTTTACAACTATTGAATGTTATGACTACAAAAATGAAGATAAGAGTTGTTTGAATATTCATATTTTTTCTATCTAAAACCCCAAGTCGTTTAAGCGTAATGACTTGGGGTGCTTGTTATACTGAGGGGGTAAAAATAAGAAATACTTAAAATTTTATTGACCAATTAATGCCAGGGATAAATCGAAATAGAGATTTTGATTCAAATATACCGTAATAGCCCGTTACATTAGAGTTGCGGTCAAATGTGTATCCAATGTTGTAATCAAGAGCAAAGGCATTTGAGTACCCGTAAGCGTTGTAAAGAGAATAAACCCATTGGGCTTCATTGCCTCTTTTAGTTTTATAGGATTTTGTTAAAGAAACATCTAATCTGTTGTAAATAGGCATACGTTGGTTGTTTCTTTTGGTGTAAAAAGCGGTCGGGTTTCCAAAAGCATCTTTAAAAACAACATCGGGCAATGTGACAGCGTGCCCTGTCATAAAAACAAAATTGCTGTTAAATGTCCATTTTGAGTTTAGCTTTTTTTGAAAAACTAAACTCACATTGTGCCTTCTATCATATCGTTGTGGGTACCAATTGCCTCTATTAATATCTGAGAATTTTCTTTCGTTCCAAGATAATGTATATGACAACCAACCATTCCATGTATGACCGTCTTTTCTAAGCATTAATTCGCCGCCATAAGCTCGTCCAATACCCTCTTTTGCAACTGCGTTTTCCCATGTTGAACCATCTGTAAAAAAGAAATTAAAACCTTGACGATAATCAATTTGATGGGCAAAATATTTATAAAAAGTACCCAATTGTAGATTCCAATCAGTTTCTACCCATTGTTTGTTATAACCCAAAGACAATTGTTGAACATACTGAGGGGGTATCTTATCTGTTGCTGGTGCCCAAATATCATTAGACAAAGAAGATGTATTAGACGACAATAGGTGTACAAATTGATTCATTACAGAATACGATAAATTGATTGAGTGATTGTCGCCAAAATTACTTTCAATAGATAAACGAGGTTCTAAGGAATGATAGTTTTTTTTGTTGATGGTATAACTAACGTAGCGAACTCCTGCATTGATTTGAAAAATATCATTAATTTTATAAACATCGTCAATATAAGCCGCTAAAGATATTGGATAATAAAAAGTATTGCTTTTAGCAACAAGGGTATCTTGAACTGTTATATTACGATTAACGGTTGTGGGGTTATAAATATATTTATCTATTTCTAAACCTATTTTAAAATGATGGGGTGCTGTTTGCCAATCAATGCCACCTTTGAGTGTAGCATCTTTAACATCTGATTTATTTTCAAAAAATAAACGTGTATTAATAGAATCACTTTGGTTTATAAATTGAGTTCTATATCTGAAATGACTATAATTAAAAGAAGTAAACATAAAAAGATTAGAAGTAATTATTTTGCTGTAACGCATATTAAATGTTTCGTTACCCCAATCTAAATTAATACGGCTATCGTCGCCACTTTGTCTATACCAATTTTGAAAAACATCTTTACTTAAATAAGAACTGATATAAAGTTTACTATTTCTGGGCAAGTCAAAATTTACTTTTGCACTAAAATCATAGGATATCATATTGAAGTATTTGTCTGCACCTCCATTTTTATAAGCGATATAAGTTGGTAAAGTCAAGAGACTAAAATATGCCCCTCGTCCTGCAAGTATATATGAGCTTTTACTTTTTTTAATAGGACCTTCAAGCGTTAAGTTTGAATTTATGAGCCCAATGGATAATTCCGTTTGCTTCTTTTGATTGTTGCCTTCTTTCATCGAAACATCAATAACAGAGGACAATCTGCCACCATATTGAGCAGGAAATCCACCTTTAATGACAGAAATGGATTTAACTGCATTAGGGTTCAGTATAGACAAAAAACCAAATAAATGGGAAGTATTGTAGATTGTAGCACCATCAATCAGAATAAGATTTTGGTCGGGTGTGCCACCACGAACATACAAGCCGCTTGTCCCTTCAGTACCCGTTGCGATACCAGGGGTTAAACTCAGGGCTTTTAATAAATCAGGTTCACCACCTAATGAAGGGACGCTTTTAAGTTTTTGAATAGGTATATTCAATACATCGTGCTTCACTTCATGTATTCTTTTTTCCTTAATCTCTATCTCAGATAATGTCAATTGAGGTGACAAAAGAATGGTCATATTTGTATCTTGTGTCGCTACTATTTTTATATTTTGTTTAGCATAGCCGACAAAACTAAATTCAATATCTGTTTTAATGTTTTTTAATATTTTGAAACTAAAAAAGCCAAATTCATTTGCGTTAGCTCCTGTTTGTTGATAGAAATCATAGATATTAGCCCCAACAAGGGTTTCCATTGTTAAAGAATCTTTGACATAACCATAGATATTAGCGTATTGAGCCTTAGATTCAACAATAAATAAAAAAGAAATTATTATTGATAAAGATATTGATTTCATACTTCAAAGTTTAAATTTATATTTTTTAGCGTTTTGAGCATAAAAAATACCATAACCGCCTTTTATATTCGTATATAATAATTGAGGTTCTATAAAAGCTCTAATTTTATTAAAAGGCTGAACAAGTGATTGAGAATACTCAAAATATTCTTTTGACGTTTGTGCTACTATAAAACTAATTTCGGTAACTTTGGTATTACTTCTACCATATTGAACAATATATTTAGCATCTATATAAATATTGTCAAAACATTTGTCAGAAAAATAGTTACTATTATAATCACTATCAAAATCACATTCTAAGGTATTAATGTTTAAATTATCAAAATATTGTAAAAGGTCATTATAGGCTGTTTTTGTTGAATCATTTACAGCATCTATTTTGAAATAATTTCTTTGAAAGGGTTGTGAATCAATTAGTTTAAAATAAAAAATACTGCTTTTAATATTAAATGTAATACTATCTTTTATCATTCTAAAATTAGTAATTTGGGCAGAATCAGGTAAAACGACTGATTCTGATTCTACTGTTTTTAATGTATTTGAAGTCGCTTTTATGGCATATTTTTTATCTATTTTAGGTGTAAAACCATCAGATTTAAACAATCCTTTGCCCATTGATTCCAATTCGATGATGAGATTTCCATCTTCAATTAAATAAACTCGGGCATCGTTTAATTCTAACTTGTCTAAGGTTGAAGTCGCTGATGAGGATATTGATTTACTTACATAAACAACACAACCTTCTTTGGTGTCTATATAGCCATTAATCACAATCTTATCTCCATCGTATTGAATATCATATTGTTTACTTACATCTTTTAAACATGATACAAAAATGAATAAAAAACTAAAATAGAATATTCTCATTATTTTTCATTTATTTGAAACCCTACACAAATATTACTGACTGTTTTGCCTACGGCAAAATGCGTGCACTAAGTATATTTTTTAAGGTTTGGTCAACCTATACTTTTATAAATCTATAAAATATAGATTGACCAAAACCAAGAGTATGAATTACCTTATGAGATTACATTCATGTGTCTCTCCAAATTGATTTACAATTGCAATATGTCTTGTATCAGATGATACAATATCCCAGTTGCCCGCATTACCTGCACCTTGAGAAATTTTTGAAACATTATTACCTCGTTTATCAACTGCAACAACACCAAATGATGTATTGTCCGCAATGCCAACAGTCCCAATTGTTTCTAATTGTGGTACACTAACAAGTCCCCAAATACCTAAAAAACCTTTCACTTGATGTTTGGTAGTAGCATCAACGTCTGTCCAAAAGCCTACATTTGTTGTTGATATAACCCCGTTCATCTTTCTCTTGGAGAGATATTGATTTTCACACCAATCAAAATTCCAACGTGGAGAAACAGCACTCGCTCTGTCTTGATTATCATAAATAATATTCCGTTTAATGGGAAATACTACAACATTTGGAATATTTCCAACTTCAACCTTTTTAGACAAAAAATCGCTTAAATATTGTTGATTAAAAGTAAAAACATTATCGTAGGTAAATTTATAAACGTTGTCGCCAACTAAAATTAACCCATTTTTACTCGTCAACAATGATACAAGGTAAGCATCAACAGTAGGTTCTGCATACTTTTCATTCTCATGAGAAACGATTGTTACATAGTCATTAAACGTTGTCATATCACCGTTTGTTTTAATTAAATCAGCATCGCTAAAACTCATATAAGCGTTCTGAGAAGATGTGAAATTGGGAAACTGCGTTGCTAACCAAACAAGAGACTTTTGGTTTTTTTCAACAAATTTCAAAGAAGCGGTAAGATGCTCCAATGATTCAAAACGAAGAACGCCATTTTCCTCTTTGACATTCTGCAATTTAAGGGTTTCAGTGACAGGAACTACTGTACCAGCAGTAGTATTTTCCTTTTGACAACCCACAAAGCATAAACTCCCTGCCAATACAACAATCGGCAGCATTTGAAACAATTTTTTCATAAGAAAAACGTTTTAAAAAGTGACTTTAATACGGGCTATTGTTGTCATACGGAGGTCCAATTCCGACAACTTTAGCCCCTTTTTTGTTTAAATAAGAACTCTACTCACACACCCGACCGTACGCTTCGTTTGCATGAGCCTATATTGATGTACATTCAATACCGAATGAATTTCCTTTCCATTCATAATGAAATGAAATGAAATGAAATGAAATGAAATGAAATGAAATGAAATGAAATGGGTTTTATTTCATTTAGAGAATATGTTTCTAATTTTTGGTTAAAAGATATAAGGTTTTATTTTGACGTTTTCGATTATATCTCAAAGGTGAATAATAGTATTTATCTAACAAAATAATCGTGTAGGTATTTTTGATATTTTTATTTAATGCATAAATGTTGTTTTAATGAAACCCCAACCCAAATTTTTATTTGTTAGTTCCTCAGTAATTTATTGTAAAAATTTAAAAAAGGGCTGTTTTTGCAATGCAGGAATAGCCCTTTTTTGTTTGTAAAGCATTGATAATGAAGCAATTAATTATAGTGTAAAAAATTTATTGAAAATAAAATAACATTAGAGAAACTAAAAATGTAAAATAATAGTTATTTAAAGAATAACAAATACAATAATTAAATCTATTTCTTTAACCAAAACTATTTTTTTACATGAAAACATCCGTTAAAACTCTGCTCGCTTGCTTGCTTTTTCCAACCCTTTTGATAGGACAAAAAATGCAAGAAAAACCCGTTTGGCAATTCGATTTGCATTTTGATTTTGCGAAAGCTGACCTCAAATCCGAGTATCATCCTCGCCTCGATTCCTTAGTTGTTGCTTTGCAAGACTCCACTTTCGTGGTCTCCATGACTGCCCACACGGACGCTGTTGGCGATGCAAAAGCCAATTTTGAGTTGTCTCAAAAACGAGCGCAAGTCGTTAAAAACTATCTTGTGAGTAAAAATGCTCCTGAAAACCGCATCCATACTGAGGGGTTCGGTGAGTCGAAACCTATTGCCGAAAATCAGTCCGATGACGGCAGACAGCTCAATCGGCGCGTTTCAGTGCTTGTGTTGCGCCGTTTGGCAGAAGTAACAGGCGTTGTGACCGACAGCGATGGAAAAACGCCTTTGGCTCATGCGAAAGTTATGTTGACTTCAAAATTTGTCAGAGATTCTGCTTTTACAGATGAAAATGGCGTTTACAGCCTTACAGCAAGGTTTAATTTACCAGCTAAAATGCGTGTGGTCGGTAATCCCATTAACGAATGTACCACTTTTGATGGGCAAATTTTTACGGTTGACAAATGGGTAACGACACAAAATTTTGCCTTGAAGTGTAAGGCAAAGCCTGTCGTCACTATGAAAAAAGCCCCTATGAAGGTGACTATTTCAGGTATGGTGACAAATGATTCGGCACAAATAGTAAAACATGCACGTCTTGTTTTCAGCAATGACAATGGGAAAGACACTGTTTTTTCTGATGATAAAGGGCATTACTCTGTCTCAAATTTGATGTATTCAGATGTTCGCGTGGGTATAGCTGCCAACAATCATTTGCCTTTTTATCAAGGCATAGTCGCTGATTCGGCTACAAAAAAGGTGGATTTTAAGATTCAAACCATTGCTGTGGGCAAAAAAGCCGCTTTACAAAACATCAGTTTTTACTATGGTTCATACCAGGTTATGACTGAATCTGAACCTGCTTTGACGGATTTGGTTCAATTTCTATCTGAAAACCCAAACTACCATTTTGAAGTGCGGGGGCATATAACGTCTTCGAATCCCGATACTTTTCCAATTGGCAATATTTATTATGATTTGTCCTACAATCGGGCAAAAGCCGTATATGAATATTTGATTGAACATGGCATCAAAGAGGAGCGGATGACTTATAAGGGTTATTCAAATTATGAAATGGTTTTTCCTTATCCTAAAACAGAAGAAGAACATCGGGCAAACCGTCGTGTAGAAATAAAAATTATCAGCGGTGGTACTAAATGACCCCTCAGTAAGTAGGCAAAGGGCAATAAGCAAGAGGCAATGGGTTCATAGTTCATTTAAATTCAATGACTTATAAAAAATAGTTTTCCCGATTATTAAGGCGAACTACTTATTTTGTTGTTTTAGTATAGATTTAGCGGGCAATAATTTTTATTGCCTGCTAAATCTACACTAAAACACTACTTTTTGTAGGCAATAAATTTAACTCTTCCTATCCAGCCACCAACGCAACCCCACATAAGCCCTTCTTCCCATCATCGGCGCATAAACCTGTGTCGCATCAAAATAAATGCTCGACGGGTTGTCATAAGCAATAATAGGATTGTGTTGTGTATAATTCGTCAAGTTTTCAACACCGCCATAGACTTCAAACGTCTTGAAAAAACGATTAATCGAGGCGTTCATCATGTAAAAATTCGGTGAATATGGTTGAAAATGATGCAAATACTGAGGGGGGGTATAGCTGCGGTCAGCGAGTCGTTGTTGCCCAGTCAAGGAAACGGTATAGTTAAAAAGCCATTTTTTATCCGCTGTTTTGTAGTCCAAAGCCACCAAACCACGATGTTTAGCCACCAAAGGCGTTTCCTCTAATTTGCCATTGTAAGTCGTCCGCACATCGTTGAATTTATAAGCCACTTTGACATCAAAACCCTTAAAAACCTCTGCTGTGACCATCGCCAAAAACGTATTGGCGTAGGATTTTCCTGTCAAATTATAAAATTGAACTTTCTGAAAATCGGTTTCGGCATCAACAATAATTTGGTTGACAAATTCTGTTCTATACAAATCAAGGCTCAAACGGGCTTCTCGTGTGTCAGAAATATTAACCGTTTTGACAAAATTTAAACCAAAATTCCAAGCATCTTCTGGTTTTAAATTTGGTGAAACGACGATTTCTCTATTCGTTGCCAAATAAGATACGTTTTCGGCAATCGGACTTGCCATACGCACACCCCGACCGGCTACAAAACGAATAACATCACCTTCGTTGAAATTATATTTCAAATTCAAGCGGGGTGTCACAAAAAAGCCTGCAATATTGTGGTAATCTGCCCGCAAACCTGCGACAATTGTGATGTCGTTATAACCTTTCAAAGTTGGGCGATTATAGACATATTCGCCAAATGCACCTGCCGTTTTTTCTGTCCTTGAAATGTTTTTATCGTTCAAAAACTCTCGATAATCGTCTATTTGACCACTGCCACCGAACTGCAATTTATGGTCAGTTGTCCCGATAATCGTTGCATAAAGCACATTGCCGTAAAAGCTGCGCTGCGTGCCATAGTAGCGATTTTTACCATAATTAGCATTCAAATCATGGTAAGTTGCCGACCATTGCGACCCCAAAGCATTGTACGGTTTGGCAAAACCCAAGTAGCCGAATTTGCCGAGAACAGAGATGCGTTGATTTTGAACATTGATAGAAAAAGGATTTGTAATCGCTTTATTCTCAATCAATTGCCCACTTTTTCTTTCTTCTGTGATGGCATGAACAAAGAGTTGACTTTCAACTTTATCGTCTCTGTAAAACGCTCGATACATGCCATTGAGTTGTTTTTTCAAAGGCATATCCACAAAATTGTTGTCATCGTGGTCGAGTTTGTTTTGCAACATACTGCCGTGTAACAAAAGGCTTTGAGCAAATTTTTCGCTGTTGACTTTATTCAAATGCACATTGGCTTCAACGCGTCCTGTACTTTCTGTAAAAAGATTGACAAAAACCGCTTTGTCCTCGCCCGGTTGCACCAAACCGACATTGATTTGCCCCGTAATGCTTTGATAACCATTGCGGACAGAACCCGCACCTTTGTTGATGTCAATATTTTTAATCCAAGTCCCAGGCAAATATTCGAGGGCATAAGGCTGCGCCAAACCGTAAAAATCAGGACGGTTTTCCACCATCAACTGTGTATAAATGCCCCGCAAACCCAACATTTGGATTTCCTTTGCGCCCGTCACCGCATCAGAATATTGAATATCAACCGAGCCGTTTGTCTCAAAACTTTCGGACAAATTACAGCAAGGTGCTTTTTTCAACTCGTTGGAACTGATACGTTCCACATTGCGCGGGTCAATCGAAGATACTTTGTTATCACCTCGTCTGCCTTGGATTTCAACGGTTTTAAGTGTTTTTGGCACGTTCAGTTGAATCGTAATATCGTTTTGGTCAGGTTTGAGTGTCAACATAAACATCTCATAGCCGACAAATTCGACGTGTACCATAGACTCTTTTGTACGGCGAGGCAACTCAAATTTGCCCTCATTGTCCGTCAATGTTTCTGCACTTTTATCCATCCAATAGACGTGTGCGCCAATGATAGATTCGCCTTTGTCGTCCTTGACGACACCCCTCAGTATTTGTGCATTCAGCGAAAATGAGAGGAGTATAAAAGCGATTAATATATTGAATTTCATTGTTTTACAAGATTGATATTTAGATGATAATGGATAGTTGACAATGGATAATCCAAATAATTGACAAGCAATATTTTGATTTCTAATTTTTGTCAAACCATTTTCATTTAAATAGAGTGGATAATCCGTTAAAACACTTTCGTTGAAAACAAGTAAAAAGCACCCCTCAGTATGTTTTTGAAAAACAATACTGAGGGGGTCGCTTTTTTACTGCTTTTTGGCTTTTGCCTTAGGCTTCACCTCTACTAAGTCCATTTTGCATTTGCCGCAAGTACCCGCGTGGTCTGTTGCAGGTTCGCAGTGCATTGGACATTCGTACATGGTTTTTGCCTTCGCTTTTTTCGCTTTTTGAGTGGTTTTGGTCGTTTTTGCCGTGGGCGCATTTTGCGCGAACGAAACGGTTGCTCCAAAAACCATCAAAGCGACAGCCATGACTAATTTTTTCATAACGAAAGTAATTTTAATGATTAAAAAGGATTTTCAACGACTATTCTTTTTTAGGCTCTGCCGTTGTGATGCGGCTGCGGTCATATTGGCAACATTCTTCCAATTTGTAGTAAGCCTTATCGTCAGCTCTGTAGTTTTGATTGTCGTAGCCGATGAGAGCGATGCGTTTCAAAATAGCATCCGCGTTGGTCTTTTTTGAATCATAACTGACAATCAGTTTCAAGGCTTCATCGTCCCAATTTGCTGTTTTCATGCCTTTGAGACCGAAACAAACGGTTTCGATTTTCTTTTTGCACATATTGCAGTCTCCGTTGACGACAAGCGTATCGGTGACAATTGACGATTGAGCTGCTGTAGAACCAATAGAGAGGAGTATAAATACGGCTATCAAGCCGAGAGAAGACATTAACTTTTTCATTATTTTATTTCTTTTTTGGACGACTTTATACACATTTGGGTATAAAAGGTCTTGTTTTTTAATTTTTCTAATATCTTGGTGACACGGATTTCACGAATGACACGAATGATTTTTTTTTATTTTAATTCGTGTAATCTGTGTAATTCGTGTCTGTTTAAATAAAAAACAAAGAAATCTAACAACGATAAACTTGAATAAAATTTAGGAGTTTTCGCCCAAAATACTGAGGGGGTGGCGGACGAGGAAGGGTTTCAGATTGGAGGTTTTTTCTATCAAATTTAGGGGTAAACAATTCTGGAAAAAACGTCATGTGTGCAACAGCGAGTAACTCAATATTGGGCAATTCTGTTTTCTTTATTTCTAAAAATTTGAGGTCTGCCTTAAAGAGTTTCTTTGTTTTTTTTGTACAATCTTGGTCATTCTGACCAACTTTAGTACAAGTTAATTTCATTAGAGCCTCTTGACAACAAGGCGGCATATTATAAAAGCCTTCTGGAAGCGGTGTGCTTTCAGAAGGCTTTTTATCACAATCATCTTCAATTTCGACAAGTGAAATTTTCGTTTCACCTGTACAAAAACAGTAAACAGAATTAGCACTAACACCCATCGTTGAAATCATAACGATAGCAATGAGGAAAGCAACTGTAATATGTTTAATACTGTTTTTCAAAATTTTATGTTGTAATGAAATCTATAATCTTAAAATTTTATGTTCATAACAAGTTGAATCATAGTAATTGTAAACAGAAAAAATTATCCATTATCAACTATCCATTATCACCTTATTTGAACATATCTTTTATACGGTCAAAAAAACCTTTGTCGTCTTTTTCAGGTTTAGGTTGAAAGTTAGGCATATTTCTCAACTTTTCCAAGAGTTCACGCTCTTCGTCTGTGAGTTTTTTAGGTGTCCAAATGTTCACATGAACGAGTTGATCGCCTTTTTTGCCATAGCTTTGAATCGAAGGTAACCCCTTTCCTTCAAAACGAAAAACCTTTCCAGCTGTTGTGCCTGCGGGTACTTTCATACGCACACGCCCGTCGAGCGTAGGCACTTCAAGTTGTGTGCCAAGAGCCGCATCTGCAAAGTTGATGAACATCTCACAATGCAAATTCATGCCGTCACGGTGCAAAGTATCATGCGGAATTTCTTCGATGCCGATGTATAAATCGCCAGGAGCACCACCTTTAGCCCCTGCATTGCCTTTGCTGCTCAATTGTAACTCCATACCATCGGCAACACCGCTTGGGATTTGCAGGTCAATGGTTTCTTCACCGTAAACAGTGCCTTCGCCACGACAATTTGAACAATTTGAGGTCACGACCCGACCTGCTCCTTTACACGTTGGACAGCCCGCAGTCGTTGCCATTTGCCCCAAAAACGTTTGGCGCACTTGACGGACATAGCCAGAACCTTTACACGTTGGACACGTCGAAACCGCATTTGCATCTTTTGCACCGCTGCCGTGACAGACGTTACAATTGATTTGTTTTTTAACTTTTATCTTTTTGGTGACACCATTTGCAATTTCTTCAAGAGTCAAGCGCACTTTTATACGCAAATTAGTGCCGCGTTGCCCTTGCGGACGACGACCACCTTGACCGCCACCGCCAAAAAAAGACTCAAACGGATTGCCACTGGCTTGTCCACCATCGCCAAAAATATCACCGAAGTTGCTGAAAATGTCTTCCATTGTGAAGCCGCGACTACCGCCACCACCGTAGCCACCGCCACCCATCGAGCCATCGAAAGCGGCATGACCCAAACGGTCGTATTTTGCACGTTTGTCAGCGTTGCTCAACACTTCATAAGCCTCGGCAGCTTCTTTGAATTTATCTTCTGAAGTTTTATCTCCAGGGTTGCGGTCGGGGTGATGTTGCATCGCTTGTTTGCGATAAGCCGCTTTTATGGTTGCGTCATCGGCGTTTTTGGCAACGCCCAATATCTCGTAAAAATCTCTTTTAGCCATGTCTCGTTATTCGTTCATTCGTTATTCGTTATTCGTGTATTCGTTATTCGTATATCTGTCAAAACAATTTAGGTTTAAACAGATATACGAATAACGAATACACGTATAACGAATACACGAATCTACTTTCCAACTACGACTTTTGCGTAGCGGATTATTTTTTCATTTAATAAATATCCTTTTTCAACGGTATCCACGATTTTACCCACCATATCGTCACCCGCAGGAATTTCTGTGATGGCTTCGTGTTGGTCTGGGTCGAAATCACTGCCTTTAGGCGATTCCATTTCTGTCAAGCCTTTTGAACGAACCGTAGAAATCAATTTTTGGAAAACCAAATTGACCCCCTCAGTAAAAGTCTCGTTTTGAGCCGCTCTGCCAAAATCGTCCAAAATGGGCAAAAGGGCTGTCAAAGTGTCACGTGAAGCCGTTTGAATGGTTTCCACTTTTTCCTTCATGGAGCGACGACGGAAATTGTCGAACTCTGCTGCTTGACGCAGAAATTTGTCTTTCAATTCGTCAACTTGCTTCTGTAAATCAGCGTTTTCCTTTGCCAAACCATTGTCAGCCAAGGTATCAGAAGCATTTTCGGGTGCTTCCATTGTTTCAACAATTTCTTCTTGCAAAACATCGTCGTTTTGTAAAACGTCTTTATTGTCCATACTTTTCTTTTTAAACCATTTGTTTATCATGGATGTGTATTAAGTCATATTAATCTTTCAAATTGTCTGCCATGGTGTTTTGACTGACATTTTGACACTTCGTTTTCGATTTATAACAGAGTAAATCGAAAATGGGGTGCAAAGATAGTTAAAAGCCCTAAAACTTAGGTATTCGGTTGTGCAAACGACTATTTGTGGTCTTCTTCTAAATCAAAAGAAATGCTGAAAATCCTTTTTCATCGCCAAACTTGCCCTTTTTGTCGGCACTTAACGCAACTTATCGAACAGAAGTGTACTTTTGTCTAAAATCATCATTCTAAAAACAATACACTTTTGATGAAAAATATCATTTCAGATAAATATAAAACGGTCATATTTCACATATGCCTTTGGGGTATCTGGCTCTATCTGCCTTTGTCGAATACGAATGAAGAGGAATTGTATAATCGAGCTGTTTTTATGATTTCGCTTATCACATTGACGCATATACCCTTCTTTTTTCTCAATACTGAGTGGTTGATTCCCAATATTTTGCATAAAAAAAATACGACGGCTTATTTTTGGCTGCTCGTTCTTTGTATTGTCATTTTTGGCACATGGCATAGTTTACTCGGCGAGTGGATTAGGGCTGCTCAAGGTATTGTTGATAAACACCCACGTAATCCTATGTGGAGTCTTATACCTATTATTTTTGTCGCGGCTATCAGTACAGGATATGGTTTGTTTAATTATTTTGTGAAAGAAGAAAAACTCAAATTAGAGAAGCAACAGGAACATTTGCAATCCGAATTGTCGTTTTTGCGCTCTCAAATCAGCCCGCATTTTATTTTTAATATTCTCAACAGCATCGTTTATCTCATTCGGTCTAAATCGGATTTGGCTGAACCCGTGACCATTAAGTTGTCTGAACTCATGCGTTATATGTTGTATGAATCTGAAAATGCTCAAATTCCCTTGGAAAAAGAGTTGAGTTACTTGAAAAATTACATAGAATTGCAGAAAGTACGCTTTGAAGAAGATGTTGAAATCAACTTAAATACTGAGGGGGCCGCTACAAGCCAAATTATTGAACCGATGCTGATGATTCCTTTTGTAGAAAATGCGTTCAAACATGGTGTCGGTATGGTTTTGAATCCCATCATTGATATTTCATTGAAAACGACTGAAAAAGAATTGTTTTTTACGGTTAAAAATAAAATTGCACCCGAAACACGGGAGGATAAAGATGGTAGTTCTGGTATTGGGCTTAAAAATGTAAACCGTCGTTTGGAGTTGTTGTATCCGAAAGCACATCATTTGGAGATAATCAATGCAGATGGTTGGTTTATTGTCAATTTACATTTAACTTTTATAAAAGAATAGGATGACTCTCAAATGCCTTATTGTTGATGACGAAAGCATGGCGCGCAAACTGCTGGAAGAAAACATCCGTCAAGTGCCTTTTTTAGAACTCGTGGCGATGTCTAAAAATCCTTTTGAAGCGATGGAAGTGCTTCAAAAAGAGCACATTGACTTGATGTTTTTAGATATTCAGATGCCAGGCATGTTGGGTACGAAGTTTTTGCAAAGCCTTCGAGAGAAACCGATGGTCATTTTCGTCACAGCTTATGCCAATTATGCCGTTGAAAGTTATGATTTAGATGTGGTTGACTATTTGATGAAACCCGTTAGTATGGAGCGTTTTACAAAGGCGGCTTATAAGGCTTTAGAAGAAAAGCAGAAACTTTTGGCGGTGTCAACTACCTCCTCAGTTGCTTCGTCCCTCGCAATGACAGAATCTATTGCACCAAAAGAAGAAGAAAATACACCTGACTATTTCTTTGTGAATGTTGAATATGCGCTTGTGAAAATACCGATTAACGACATTTCGCACGTCGAAAGCATGAAAGATTATGTCAAAATCTTTTTAACAACGGCTAAAAAGCCTGTTTTGACCAAAAGTACTTTGAAAGCGATTGAAGAAAAATTGCCTTCAAAACGTTTTATGCGGGTACATAAATCATTTATTGTCAACCTCGACAAAATAGAATCTATTCGCAGCCAAAGCATTACGATTGGTGAAAACCATGTACCTGTTAGCGATACGCATTTGGAAGGGCTGATGCGGGTTTTGAACCCTTCAAAGTAAAAGCAAATTGTCTAATTCCGCCTTTTCATCGTCTCAAAACCCCCGCTTGTCTCCTTTTCAAATTTCCTAATTATGACATCCTTATCTTTGTATCATCATTTATGAATCATTTCTCAAAGCGAGAGATGAAGCGACTGATGAAAGTTGAGAAAGAATTTTTTTAGAGAGTTATAGTTTTCATACATTCTTGTTGAGCGAGGGCAATTGTTAAAATGCCCTCGTTTTTTTTTTGAAAAAAAATCATCGTTTGAAAATGTGAGAAAAGTGTAACTTTGTGCTTGAAAACCACAGTTTTGAACTCAATCATCGTCATTCATGGCAACATACAGGAGAGATACTACGGAGCCAAACCTCATCGAGCTTTTGCAGCAAGGTGAAAATGACGGGTATGAAAAATTGTATGACAATTACGCACCCATGCTTTTGGGTATTATTTGCCGTATAGTCGGCAATTATGAGGATGCAGAAAACTTGTTACAAGATTGTTTTGTTAAAATTTGGCGTAATATTCAGCAATACGATGCGACAAAAGGTCGTTTTGCCACTTGGTTAATCAATATTGCCCGAAATACAGCGATTGATTTTACACGTTCAAAGGTTTACATTCATCGGCTTAAAAACCAAAATGTGGATAATATCGTAAGTTATAGTGAGGATTTAACCACAGCCATGCATACAGATACGATTGGATTGCGACAAATAGTAAACACATTGACACCACAATGCCGCGAAGTCATCGAATGGATGTATTTCGATGGTTATACACAGCAAGAAATTTCGGAAATCTTTAATATACCGCTCGGAACTGTAAAGACTCGCGCAAGGATGGGTTTAAACTCTTTGAGAACCTATTTTGAAAATTAATATTGATAATTTTTTTAAAATAATAAATAGAATTGAATACTTCTTATGACATATCGCTTCAAAATTTGACACAACACCTGACCGATGAACGTGGCAACCCGCCTACGTCTGTTGATGTTGCAGAAACAGAAGCGGCATTGTTGGCTTATGCAGAGTTACACACTGTTAAGCCCCCCCTCAGTATGCGCGATAAAATTTTGGGCAATTTGCAAAAATTGAAGTCCCTTGAAGATACACGGCAGCCCTTTACACTCGATAATTTACCGCTTTTAACGCCTGATGCAAATTGGTTAGATTGGGAAGCGGCTGTCAAAGGCATCGAACCCTCTGATGATTATGAAGGCGTTTATATGCACCTTTTGGAAGATAATGAACAACGTGAATTGAACCTCGCTTGGGTGCAATATGAAGTACCCGAAGAAGTGCATCACGATGTTTTAGAGAGTTTTATCCTATTGGAAGGCAGTTGCGAATGTCATATTTTTGATGCACATGGCGGCAAACGTATTGTGAAAATGCGTCAAGGCGATTATATTTCTTTCAAAATTGGAGAAGTTCACGACATTGAGATTACGTCTGCCAAACCTGCAAAAGCGATTTTGCAATGGCTGAAAATAGCAGCTTAATAGAAGATGCAAGAGGCAAAGGGCAAAAAATAAGGGGCAAAAAGTGAATTTTCACTCTTTGCCCCTTGCTTTTTGCCTCTTGCCCTTTGCTTTTTATACTTTACGGCTTAAAACTTCATCAATTAGACCATAAGCCTTAGCTTCTTCGCCACTCATCCAGTTGTCACGCTCACAATCCTTTTCGATTGTTTCGTAAGTCTGACCTGTGTGTGCAACGAGGACATCATAAAGGCTTTTTTGCATTTTTTTAATCAATTTGTAATTGATTTCAATATCTGTCACCTGTCCGCGTGTGCCGCCAAGTGGTTGGTGAATCATAATATGACTGTGCGTCAAACATGAACGTTTGCCTTTTTCACCTGCTGCCAAAAGGACTGCACCCATTGAAGCGGCTAAACCTGTACAAATTGTCGCCACATCAGGCGCAACATATTGCATGGTGTCATAGATGCCCAAACCGTCAATAACTGAACCGCCAGGTGAGTTAATGAACATTTGCACATCGCGCTTAGGGTCTGTACTTTCTAAGAAAAGCAGTTGCGCTTGAATGACATTTGCCACATAATCGTCAACGGGAACACCCATGAAGATAATTCTGTCCATCATCAAACGGCTGAAAACGTCCATTTGAGCGACGTTGAGTTGACGTTCTTCGATGACAGCAGGGGTGAATGCTGTAACATCAGGGACACCAATCATACCTCTTTGTGCATATTTGTCGAGGTGCATTGAACTCATGCCCAAATGCTTGACGGCGTATTTCTTAAATTCATCTTTAGGAATCATTGTCTATTCTTTTTTAAATGTGTTTTTGAAAAATGGATTTTTTTAGTTGGGTAAGTTTTTGATTTCTCTTAAACATAAAACTGTTCCATTTGACGAATCAGTTCAAAAAAAATTGTAAAAAGTACTAAAAATACTGAGGGGTCTCTACTTCACATTCAGATTTTTAATTTTGTAACAACGTAACAAAATTAAAAACCAAAAGTTTGAAATAAAGACCCCTCTTTGTTTTTAGACTTCTTCCGCTTCGATTTCTTCAACTTCTACGGTTTCAATCCCATCAGACGCTTCGTCTTCCTTGATTTCACCACGTGCTTTTGCCGCTTCGTATTGTGCTGTTGCCATGATGGAGTTGAATTCTTCTTCTCCAATAGGCTTATCAACAATAGCTACGCGGCTTTTCATGGCTTCGAAAGTCTTTTCTGTCAAAACCTCTTCGTAAAGGTCAGACATTTGTTTTTCGTCTTGAAAAGCACGTTCTACAAGGCTCTCAATCAACTCATCAGCACTTGCACCACCGCCTAATTGACCACCTAAATAGCCACGGATGCGGTTGCGATAAAACGCTTTCAAGTCTTCATCTGAAACAGTTACGTTTGAAGATTTAGCGATTTTTGAGCGAATGAGTGTCCACCGTAGGTTTTGAGCAAAGCCTTCGAAGCCTTGTTCAACCGTGTCTTCTGTATTTTTTTCGTTTTGAGTTCTAAGCCACCTCTTTAAAAATGCGTCAGGCAAATCCATCGGGTTAGCTGCAATCAGTCCATCTTGTATATCGCGGAGCATCAGCGCGTCGGCTTGTCCGTTAAAATTCATACTTAAACTGCGACGAATCGCATCACGTATTTCTGCTTCACTCGTCACAACACCTTCGCCAAAGTTTTTGTCAAAAAAGGCTTGGTCGAGGGTTGCTGGTGCTTGGCGTTTGACAAATTTGATTTTAACATCAAAGTTTTCATTGATTTCACGCTCGTCAGTATCTTCTAATCCTAAGAAATATTTGCGAACATACTGAGGGGTCGTTTCTTTTTCTAATTGAAAAATATTGACGGTCAAGCTATCGCCCCGTTTTTGAGTCATGAAAACTTCTTTCATTTCTTCTGTCAACCAGTTCACAGAAAGCAAAAGGTCTTCTTTCTCCATAGTTCCGCCTTGCTCTTTGACGTGCAAGGTAATCATATCGTTTGCTTCGATTTGCGTATCTACTTCGCTTTCTTCGCCACTGCGTTTCCGCATATTTTCGATTTCAGCGTCAATTTTATCTTCGCCCACATTGACTAAGTAACGTTCGTAAGACACACCGTCCAAACCTTGAACTTCAAAATCAGGTACTAAACCAATATCGAAAGTGAAAGAGATGTCTTGTGGATTTTTAGGGTCAAAACCTGTGTCCGCTTGTGTTTCAGACATAACGGGTTGACCAAAAATATCGGGTTTATTTTCTTGAAGATAATCGCTCAATTTTTGGCTCATCATCTCCTGTATCGTTTCAACGATAAAAGAATCGCCATACATTCTTTTCACAAGCGATGTTGGCGTTTTTCCTGGACGGAAACCCGGTCTTTGCATCTTTTGTGAATAACGTTTGATTTCTTTATTGACTTTTGTAAGATATTCGTCTTTGGTAAGATTGACCGTTAGTACGGCATTGAGCGCATCAATATCAGTTCTGACAACGTTGGACATTTGTAGTATTAATATTAAAAATGAAAAATGAATATAGATACAGTGTTTCGATGAATCAAGTATAAAGTATTGAAGGTAAGTGGGTTATGTTGGTCTTGAACTTAATTCATCGTTTTATCTATTTTGAAGAGTACGGGTGGAGGGACTCGAACCCCCATGCCTCACGGCGCCAGATCCTAAGTCTGGTACGTCTACCAATTTCGCCACACCCGCATAGTGTGTAGTCATGAGCCTATTTTCCAAATAGTCAGCGATATTAGCGATAACAAATAAGAATGATGGGCTTATGATGATTTCAATTTAAGAAGAAACTAAGGCTGTTTTAAGATATAAATCAATGGTTTTCAATAGATTTTGTCATAAACAGCACCTTCTTTTATTACACTTTTGTAAATCGGCTGCAAATGTAAAATGTTTCTGTTGAAAAAAGAACTTCTCCGCCTTTTTTTAATAAAAAAAATGGCGGAGAGGCCTTAGCACTCACTTTCAGTTCGTGCTACAAATAACATTCACGGACTGAAAGTCCGTGCTACGGCTTCTACGCCTTATATTTAGAAAAACTAAACAGACAATGCAGTTCAGACTTTGGCAGTCAGAGCATCAACTGCGCCACAGAGTTTATCAAAAATCTCATTTATAGTACCGACACCTTCAACCTTTTGCGCTTTCCCTAATGCTGCATAATGCTCGCCAACAGGTGTTGTTTCGTTGCGATAAACAGTGAAACGATTGCGGATAATTGCTTCATCATTGTCGTCAGCACGACCCGAAGAAGTACCCCTCAGTAAAATGCGTTTTACAATCTCATCTTCATTGACAACCAGTTCTATCAAGCCCGTGATGCTCTCGCCACGTGCCGCAAGGAACGCATCTAAGGCTTCTGCCTGCGTCGGTGTCCGTGGAAAACCGTCGAAAATAAAGCCTTTTACATTATGATTTTCTTCAACACGTTTTTCTAACATCGAAATCGTAACGCTATCTGGTACGAGTTGCCCTTTTTCCATATAGCTACGTGCCAATTGACCGAGTTCGGTATTGTGAGATAATTCATAACGGAACATATCGCCCGTAGAGATGTGTAAAAGATTGTATTTGTCAATCAATTTAACGGCTTGTGTACCTTTACCAGAACCTGGAGGTCCAAAGAGTATAATATTTAGCATGGTAAGTCCTTGATTTTTCAATTTCATTATAAAGCGGCAAAGATAACTTTATCTCTAACTATTAATAAATTTTAGCCGTAGCCTTTGTGCAAAACAAATAAAAAATCAGTAACAGAGCGTTATTTCCGAATAAAATTTTTAAAAAACAATGTTAACTTAATTTTCACCCTAAACTTTGAAAGCGTGATTTTATATCAAAAAGCCCCCTGCTATATGAGTGTAAACTCAAAATAGAAGGCTTCTCTAAGGAAAAGTGAATGTATTTTTATTTTAACACACTTTGCACGTAATACATGTCAATATCGCCTTTGTTTTTTGCAGGAAATTTTCCGCGATAGTGACAGTTAAAAGAATAGCGGATTTCATTATACACTTGTTCCGAAACATTGATATGACCGGGTTCGCAAGCCTCTTGCATACGTGCTGCGGTGTTCACTGTATCGCCCCAAATATCGTAAGCAAATTTTTTGACACCCACCACTCCCGCAACGACAGGGCCTAAATGAATACCCATACGGGCTTCAAAAAAAGGCTTGTTTTGCTTCAATTTTTCGTAGCGCATATCGCTCAAAAACTCCTGCATTTCGAGTGCAGCCTTCACGATACTGAGGGGGCTTGTGATGCGGTCACTCAAACCTGAAGCAACCATATAGGCATCGCCAATGGTCTTAATTTTTTCTAATTTGTATTGTCCAATGATGAAATCAAAGGCTTTGAAATAGGTATCGAGTTCGTCAACCAATTCCTCTGGCGACAGTTGCTCCGATATTTTAGTAAAACTATAAAAGTCAACAAAAAGGACAGAAGCGACCTCATAACGTCGAGCCTTTGCTTTGCCATTTGTTTTAAGTTCGTCAGCAATTGCCGCAGGTAAAATATTCAACAGCAATTCATCACTGCGTTGCTTTTCGTCCTCGATTTGATGATTTTTCTCTTGTAAAAGCTTCTGTTGCTTCTTATTTTCAAGGAAACGACGATAAATGAGACCGACGATGACAAGTGCAAAACCCAAAACAAGCAGCAAAACATTCCTAAAGTTTTTCGCTGATTGCAGCAAATATTCCTGCTCTTGACGCTCTTGCGCATAAGCAATAGAGTCGAGTGAACGCCCACTTTTCATAGCTTCTAACAACTTTTGCTTGCGCACAGCTATGCGGTCAAGTTCATCTTTTTGCATCGAAACCGTTGACAAAACGCCTTTTTGTTCCTCAATTGTCTGTTGCGCTTGTTGTGAAAATGCTGAAAGTTGCTGCTCTTTTTTACGCAAATCAACCATATTGGCATTAAGTGCCTCGCGTTCACCTTTCAATAAGGTGACATCGCTTTCCAATTGTCTGCGTTGTTGCATTTGATTCTCATACCATGCCCGATATTGCTCTTTGACAGAATTCAACTCCGCTTGATTAGCTGGCGATGAGCGATTATCTGTTGGTGCAGGTGCATTATCAGCCTTTGTAATAGCCGACGCACCGCCTTCAGAAAGTCGCTTACGAAGATTGGCAGCTTGCAATTTATAGGCATCGCCCTCTTGTGTCGCCCCTTCATAACGTGCCATAGCAGCCATTTTATCAAGGCATTTTATAGCAAATTCGATGTCTTTGGCATCCATTGCGGCATCTTTGCCGCGGCCGTATCGGAATTTCGCATCCGCATATTTGTTCTGTCGAGCATAACCATCAGCGTTCAGATAAGCCGCACGGGCTGCCATTGCATTGTCTTTAATATCAATGGCTAAAAGATAGGCTTGATGTGCCACCAAAGACGCTTTCGCAGGGTTCGTTGGTAGGTATTTTTCAGCGGACTGATAGTATAAGGTCAATGCCTCCCGGCGGTCAGTCGTTTGTTGAGCCGCACGTTCCAGCGTTGCAGCGGCTTGTTGCGCCCAAACGGGCAAGCAGAATAATGTCAAAAATAATATACCTAATAATCGGTTCATGTCAGAGTCAATATGTTCGTTAGGGACAGTGAGACAAGTTGTCTTTTATACCACAACTTGCGTCAAATTTGAAACTTAAGGCAAGTTATTGTAGCTGATAATCAATAAGTTAGGTGAATTTTTGCGACTAAATAAATGAGTAATTATTTAATGCCCTTACCTATGATGTCGTCAACGCTGTTCTTTTTTCGTTTTTTTTAGACAAATGTTTCAAAACGAGCGGAATACTGAGGGGTAATGGATTTTAAATTTCAAGATTCCAAAATTCCACAGGATAGTTGGAGTTTTGAAATCTTGAAACTTTGGAATTTCTTAATCATAAGACAAGCCATATTTCTGCAAAACATCTGCTGGTACGCCTTCCCAAACATTGGGCGTATTGCCCATATAACCTACGTCTTTAAAACCCATTTCGCTTGTATAAAAACCTGTAACAGTTAAATTTCGCATCAAATTAAAGAACGAAACGCCTTGTGTGTGTTCTTTTTTTGCTTGTTCAGGATAGGCTATTTTGTCAATCATTTCTAAACGCTGTGACGTTGAACAATCAACGAATTTTTTTTCATACAATTTAACACATTGATTATCAAGCCACCGCAAGCCGCCACGCATCGGTATTTGATTTTCAGGCTTGTCTTTCATCATAAATTCGATGAAAGCAGGAACGCCCGCTTGCGTCGCGCTGCCCGACACCCCATCGGCTGGAACGATGATGTCGCACAAAACCGACACCGTTTTCAGTTCTTGTGGTGTAAAAAATTTATCGGCTTGCAATTTGGCATCACGCACTTGCTCTTCAGGTGTGCGTCCGTCTTTGCACTCTGTTGGGTCGCCTTTTTCCTTCAAAATAGCCTCTTGTACTGAGGGGTCTTTCGGTGCGACGATGCCAAAAGTTGAGAGCGCAAGGGCTTTTATAGAATCACGTCTTTTCATGTCTTTGAATTTTGATAGATGATTAATGGTGATTTTTTTTTCAAAAAATCATTTAAATCCGACCCGCTTTTCGTTGCTCAACAATATACTCCGATGTCCGCATAGCCAATGCCAAAATGGACCACGTCGTATTTTTATGTGGTTGCGAGACAAAAGGTGCACCGTCTACCACAAATAGGTTTTTGACATCATGCGCTTGACAATTGCTGTTCAATGCCGAAGTGTTTTTATTATTGCCCATCCGCACTGTACCGACTTCGTGAATGATGCGACCAGGGGCTAAAAGACCATAATCGTTCTCTTTCCCTGGGTTTTTATTCAAAGGAATGCCGCCGAGTTCATTAATCAATCCATCAAAAGTGTCCTGCATGTGTTTGGCTTGATTGATTTCATGGTCAGACCATTTGTAGTTGAATCTCAAAACGGGGATGCCAAACTTGTCCACTACGGAGGGGTCAATTTCGCAATAGTTATCAGGCGTAGCGATGGCTTCACCACGTCCAGCCATGCCAATAACGGCACCATATTGCCGCCTAACTTCCTCTTTCAGACGTTTGCCGTAGCCACCTGCGGGCAGCAAATCACCATTGATTTGGGCTATTTTACCGTTTGTACGCTCCATTCCGAAGCCAAAACCGTAGCCAGGCATAGCCATACCGCCACCGTATTCGATGTGATAACCACGTGGAAAATCGAGCTTTTTATTGTCCAACCACCAAGGCGAATAGACGTGCATACCGCCTACACCATCCTCATTGTAGCGTTTTCTATCCATTAATTGTGGAATAAAAGCCGAGCGACCTAAACCCGTAGAGTCATGAAGGTATTTGCCAACGACACCGCTTGAATTTGCCAACCCCTCAGTAAAACGAGCCGATTTGGAGTTCAAAAGCAAACGCGCCGTCTCACAAGCAGACGCGCCTAAAACGACAATTTTTGCGCGAATCGTTTTCTCCGAAAGGTCGCGTTTGTCCACATACGAAACGCCTGTTGCCAAACCTGTTGCCGCATCGGTCAATACTTCACGCGCCATTGCCATTGTAAATAAATCCACATTACCCGTTTTGATAGCGGGTTTTACCAAACAAGACGACGCAGAAAAATCCGCATAAGCCGAACAACCCCGATTGCATTGACCACAAAAGAAACACTGTCCACGTTCGTCATTTATCTGCTTTGTGAGCATAGACATACGTGATGGAATCGTTGTGATACCGATATTTGTCGCCGCTTTTTTAATCATTAATTCATGTAAACGAGGCTTTGGAGGCGGTAGAAATTCACCATCAGGTTCATTGCGAATGCCTTCGTTTGTGCCAAAAACGCCTATTAATCTATCCACTTTGTCATAAAATGGCTTCATGTCGTCGTAGCCGATGGGCCAGTCTTCGCCTAAACCGTCTATGCTTTTTGCTTTAAAATCATCAGGGCCAAAGCGCAAAGAGATACGCCCCCAGTGATTCGTCCGTCCGCCCAACATACGCGAGCGAAACCAGTCGAATTTTGACCCGTTTTTATGTGTATAAGGCTCACCATCAAGCTGCCAACCACCCCAAGCGGCATCAAAATCGCCGAAATCACGCGCAGACGTTGATGCCCCGCGACGCGGCGATGCCCATGACGGTTTCAGTTGAGTGATGTATTTAGGGTCAGCAGGGTCGTAGTAGCCACCTGCTTCGAGTAAGGCGACCTTTGCCCCCGCCTTTGACAAAATATAGGCTGCCATGCCACCACCTGCGCCCGAACCGACGATGACGACATCATAAACCTTAGTTTCTTGAATAAATGCCATTTTTATTGGTTTGATGATAAAAAATAAAGTATTGAATACCGATGCGGAAAATTACAAATATTTTGTAAAAATGCACCCCCTCAGTATTTTTTTCGACAAGACACAATATCATACAGTCTTGCTGCTGATTTATCCCAACTAAATTTCTCCTTTTGAATACGTCCTTTTTCTATTAGATTTTGGCGTAAATCGGCATTTGTAGCGACCTTTTCAAGCGCATCAGCAATTTCAGAAACAGATAACGGATTGACCAAAATAGCCGCATCACCCGCCACTTCTGGCATCGAGGTCACATTAGAAGTTACAACAGGCACATCGCACTGCATCGCTTCCAAAATAGGAATACCAAAGCCTTCGGCAAGCGACACATAAGCAACAGCCGTTGCCGCACCAACGATGCGAGGGACTTCTTCATCGGCAACATAACCCGTAAAAATAATGTCTTTTTGAAAAGCGGAATTGTCAAAAGCTGTTCGTACATCGCCCGTTTGCCAAGCAAAACGCCCGACTATGAGAAGTTTATGCGGTAAATCTGTCCGTTCTTTCATCTGACTAAAAGCCGTAATGAGCCGATGTACATTCTTACGAGGATGCACCGCACCGACAAAAGTGAAAAAAGCGGCCCCCTCAGTATATTGCGTTTTAACAGCCGTTTTTTCTACTTCATCAATAGGTTGAAAATCGGTGCGACAACCGTTGTGACAAACGATTACTTTTTCTGGATTCAAAAAAGGATAGTAGCGTAAGGCATCTTGTTTTACAAATTCAGATACACATATAATAGTGTCCGCTTTTTTCAAAAAACGAGGCGCAAAGAATTGGTAATATTGATAAACCAACCACGGCAAGGTACTGCGGGCTTCGGGATGCGCCCAACCAACATCGTGAAGTATTAGATAAGTCGGCACATTTGTTCGAAGCGAACAGAAGTTATCAGTAGAAAGAAAAATAGTGGGTTTGTATTTTTTCAAAGCCCTTGCCACAGACCATTCATACCACCAAACGAACAAAAATGGATGTCGGGCAGGTGGAAACAAAACAACAGGCGTTACATTTTTGCCAAACACATAGCTTTCATCATAAGGACGGTCAAAAAAGAAAATAAACTCGTCTTCGGGATGTGCCACCACCATGCGCCGCAAGGTTTCGTAGGTGAACCAACCGAAGCCTTCGAGTTTGTTTTTGAGCAAAAAGCGGGTATTGACAGCTATTTTCATAGGGCGAAAATAAGGTGAATTCTTGGATGGTTTTAGGCAAGTTTTACTGAGCGGATGAATAGGGGTTCTAACAATCGTTATAAATACGTGTCCGACACGTTTGGCGTTCTTCAAAAAATGTCAACAAACAAAAAAATAAAAGGAAAATATAATAAGCCGCTTTGTTTTCAAGTTAAGTTAAAATGATAAAAAAATACCTACTATTTCTCCTTTTCCTCCCCTTTTTATCGGCTTGTCGCAAAACAGAGACAGGTATTGATATGACTTATCGGCGACAGTTTGAGATACCTGTTGGCTTGGCAGCAGGGCCTTCGCACAATTTTGTTTTGATAAATATCCCTTCGGATACAGCTGTTTTTTTTCAAATTAACAATTTGACTGCGAGCCAAATCAATGGCGTTGTGCCGCGTTCGATGAATATTAGAACGATTTTTCAAGGCGGCGGCAATACTTTTGCCAATGTTGACCATGTTGAAGTCGTCATTTTCGACCCCGACCGACCCGCTGTACCTGAAATTCCTATTTTTTATCGCTACGATGTACCCCTCAGTACCAGCGACCGTCTCGACCTTGTGCCAGATGGGAATAACATTCAAAAATTCATTTTGGACGGCAAAAGATTCAATATTCGCATCAAACTTTTTTTCCGAGAAATCACGCCTCGTTCTGTTGATGTGGAAGCCAATATTATTTTTTTAGGCAAAACGTCGTAAGTAATGATGAATGATGAAATATGAATGATGAAAGTCGCTTTTTTCATCATTCATCTGTCTTTTTCACCATTCAGCAAGGTGTTTTTCGAAAAAGGCATCAACTTCTGCCTTAGTCAGTTGTGAAACAGGACGTACAATTCTAAAACCGATGAAAGGTGCATCAGCATTCCACCACTTACTTTTAGGGATTTGAGGGTCACGACGATTCCAAATAGGGTCGGATTTTATGCGATTAGCAGCGCGTAGGCCTGTCGCTTTGTCGCTGAAACAACCGCCTTTTAGGGTTCTTGGATGCCTGTCGGTGGGCGATACAGAGGGGTCGGTATCTGTCGTAATTTGGGCATAATCGGCGCGGTATTCGTCCAAAGTCCATTCCATGACATTGCCCAACATATCGTATAAACCCCAAGCGTTGGGCTTCAATTCGCCTACTTTGTGGTATTTGTCTTTGCTATTTTGCGAAAACCAAGCATATTCCTTCAAATTTCGGGCATCGTCGCCATACGGATAAGTTGTTGTGGCATTGGCTCGGCAAGCGTATTCCCACTCGGCTTCCGTAGGCAAACGGTAAAAAGTACCTGTTTTTTGATACAACCATTTGCAAAACATCAGCGCGCCGTATTGCGACATACTGTTGGCTGGAAAACCGCCTTGTTTGCCCATGCCTAAAGTCAAGTCAATATAAGGAGGGCTTGGGCGTGTGATGCCATCGGGTTTGGGGTCGCTGTCTTTTTCTTCATCTCTAAAAAAATCGTATTGGTCATACGTAATTTCATAGACGGACATATAAAAAGGAGAAATATTGATTTTACGTGGCGTATTTTCATCCGCCTCCCGTCCCTTCTCGGTTTCTGGGCTACCCATCAAGAAATTGCCCGCAGGTATAGGAGTCATTTTTAAAGCAATATTAGTACCTGCTACCGTTTGTTCGTAAGGTTTGGAATCGGTTTGAGCGAAGGCAAAAACGGGTAAAAGGGCAATAAATAGTAATTTTTTCATAAAAAATAGGCTTTTTTTGATTTTTTAATACAAATACTGAGGGGTGTAATTTCCAAAAGAGGTCTCAATTTAGGAAAAAATATTTTGCAAACTGGCTGCTTTGTACCGACTTTATCTTTCCATTTTTATTTTCTAAAATCAATAAAGCCGTGTTTGGGTATTTTTTAATCAACCGTTTGGCTTTACGAATCGGCAAAATACTGCAAGCAGTTGCCAACCAATCAGCCGTAGCACCATCGGGGGCAATGACGGTCACGTTGCGTTGATGGGTTAAACCCAAACCCGTTTTGGGATTGACGATATGAGAATACCGTTTGCCCGCGTGTTCAAAAAATTGATACATATCTCCAGAGGTTGCAATAGCTTGATTTTCAATAGATAATAAATGAGGCATCAATTCTCTATCTGAATTGGGTAGGCTAATGCCTATTTTCCAACCGCTCGACATAGGTGGTCTTTTACCTGCCACGAGGTCGCCACCTGCATCAACAAGGCAATAAGGAAACCCATTTTTGGTTAGGATATCTACGACTTCTTGGGCAACAAACCCTTTGACAATGCCACCAAAATCTAAAAGTACCCCCTCAGTATTAAACCTCATTTGAGGTGTTTTTTCATCAATTTCAATGTTTTTA
>JANLQI010000448.1:0-22969 GCA_031367705.1 Saprospiraceae bacterium
GATTTAAAGAAAAAAATCAGTGAAAATCTGTCGCATCAGTCCAATCAGTGGTCAATCTAATTATTTTTTTCTTACCTTTTTCAAAGGCAATAAATTCATTGCATTTCGGCTTAATCCTTCGATATTGGCTTTGGCAAAACGACTGCTTTCGTCATAAAATAGGAAAATGACGGGGGCTTCTTCAATCAAAATAGCATCCATTTTTTGATAAATAGCATACCGTTTGGCATCGTCGTTTTCACTCAATGATGAATCATAGAGTTGGTCAAAAGCGGCGTTTTTAAAACGGGTATAGTTGGGTGGCGCAGGATTTTTTGAATAAAAAACGGTGTAAAAACTCTCGGCATCGGGGTAGTCAGCAATCCATGAAGCGCGGAAAAAAGGGGCTGTGCCTTTGGTCATCATTTCTCGCAAAGTGGCGGATTCCATGACATCCACGCTTGTTTTTATGCCCAAATCCTCCCATTGTCTTGAAATAAAGGTGCATAAATCGAGGTAATCTTTGTTGGTCATCAATTTGACTGTTGGCAAATTTGCACCATTTTTGAAACCTGCTTCCGACAACAACCGACGTGCCTTGTCGGGATTGTAATCATAACCAATTACTTTATCTGAAAAACTGGGCAATCCTCTTGGTGTAAAACCCGCAGATGCGCCTTTGCCCATTGAGTTGCGCAAGGTTCTAAGCATTTGATTTCGGTCGAAACCATAATTCAAGGCTTGTCTGACCTTTTTTATACTGAGGGGGGATGTTTTTTGATTTGTAAAATCCATATTTATCCCAAAATATTCAGTATTGAGGTAGGGCGTTTTTATGAGTTGCAATTTGCCCAAATGTTTGGGCTGCATCTCACCGTCAACGGTCAATAATTCGTTGACAACGGAGGACTCGATGCCAGACATAAAGTCTAATTTACCGCGCATCATCTCCAAATAAGCCGTTTTTCTATCGGGCATAAAGGCAACACGCACGCCGTCGAGATAGGGTAGGCGTATGCCATTTTCATCAAAATCCCAATAATTATCGTTCTTTATCATAAAAAGCCCTTGGTTTTCTAACCATTTTTTGAACTTAAATGGGCCTGTACCAACTGGGTTTTTTCTAAAATCTTTTTGATAAAAATCAATCGCTTCTTTCGGGACGATGGAACAGTATTGCATGGTCAAAATGCCGAGCATCGGGCGGAAAGGTTTTGCCAAATTCAAAACAAAAGTCGTATCATTGGGTGCTTCAAAAGGAGATTTCGAAGCAATACGTCCTTTGAAAATCCATGAACCGGGCGAGTTGACAGTAACGGAATCAATGATGCGATTGAAACTGTAAACGACATCGGAAGCGACCATTTGACGACCTTTTTCATTGGGAAAACAAGCATTATTGTGAAAAAACACATTGTTTCGTAATTGAAAAGTATAGTGTAAGCCATCGTCAGAGATTGTCCAAGATTTCGCCAAACTCGGTACGATACGCAAAGAATCGTCCACATCTACTAAACAATCAAAGAGTGTTTGAATAGCCCACATATTCGATTGATTGCGGGCAAATGCAGGGTCGAGTGAGGTGATGGGATTGATTTGGTTGTAACGAAAAACGGATTTATGGTTGTTTTCGTTGTTGTTATTGCCGCAGGCAACAAAGAAAAAAAGGCAAAAGGCAAGTGGCACAGTGGCAACAACTTGACGCCAGTTTAAAACTTGCGTCAAGTTTGAAAACTTTAAAACTTTAACCCCCCTCAGTATATTGACCATGTTTTTCTAAATTTTTGGTGAAAAAACAAAAAACAATGGGTTCAGCAAAATTTTTACCTTAGCAAAAAAAAACGATTATGAAAAACGGATTAATTCTCTTGCTCTTTTGTTGTCAAAGCATGATGGCACAACAAGTCACTTACCTTAAAGCTGACCGCTTGTTTGACGGCGAAAATGCCCATGAAAAATGGGGTATCATTGTCAAAAATCAAAAAATTGAAACGGTTGGCAGCCAAAAAGACCTTGAAAGGAACTTGCCAAAAGACGCTCAAACCATTGATTTTGGCGATGCCACGCTGCTGCCAGGGCTGATTGAAGGTCATTCGCATTTGCTTTTGCATCCTTATAATGAGACGAATTGGGACGACCAAGTGTTGAAAGAACCGCGTGCCATGCGGGTTGCTCGTGCAACTGTTCATGCCGAAAAGACTTTGATGGCAGGGTTTACGACTGTCAGAGACTTGGGTACTGAGGGGGCTGATTATGACGATGTGGGCTTGAAACAGGCGATAAATGCGGGTATTATCAAGGGCCCACGTATGATAATTGCCACGCGGGCATTGATTGCGACAGGCAGTTATGCACCAAAAGGGTTTAGTCCTGACATCGAAGTGCCACAAGGTGCAGAGGAAGCCGATGGGCATGATGGTTTGATACGCGCGGTGCGGACACAAATTGGTAAAGGGGCTGATGTGATTAAAATTTATGCGGATTATCGTTGGGGTCTTTTTGGCGAAGCGAAACCGACTTATACTTTGGATGAAATCAAGTTGATTGTTGAAGTGGCGGGGTCAAGTGGTCGTGGCGTTGTGGCTCATGCGGGAACGACTGAGGGGATGCGTCGTGCGATTGAAGGCGGAGTGGAAACGATTGAACATGGCGATGCAGGCACGCCCGAAATTTTCCGTTTGATGGCTTCAAAAAATGTCTGTTTGTGTCCCACTTTGGCAGCGGGTGATGCCATCAGTCAATATCGGGGCTGGGTAAAAGGTAAAGACCCTGAACCAGAACGGTTGCAAAAAAAGCGCAGCACTTTTAAGGAGGCATTGGCAGCCAAAGTCAGAATATGTATGGGTGGTGATGTGGGCGTTTTCCCGCATGGTGACAATGCGCGTGAAATGGAAATGATGGTGGATTATGGCATGTCTCCCCTTGAAACCTTACATTCAGCGACGGCAATCAATGCCGATGCGTTTCATTATGGTGATAAAATAGGGCGTTTAAAGGGCGGTTTGATGGCAGATATTATAGCCGTAAACGGTAATCCGATGGTTAAAATAAGCGATATTAGGAAAATCAAATTTGTGATGAAAGATGGGATTGTTTATAAAAATGAAAAATGACCCCCTCAGTATTTTGGCACTTAATCCGTATTTTTAGAATTCTTGAAGCATTTTGTTAGATTTTTTTTTGAAAAAACGCTTTACTCATGTACCATAAAGGGCGAATTATTTTTTATATTTGCGATTGAGATAAGGGTTTAAACCTTGCTCAAATAAACGAAACTACACTTATCCAATTTAAAAAGAACAAACATTTATGAAGCAGCCTCCACAGTGCTATTTACTTTTTATTACATTTTTGCTTGTCATTTCATCACAAAAATCCCTTCTCGCTCAAGCTGACATCATGACATTCAGTCATGACTACACCCGCATTAGGGAAATTCGTTTTTCGAATAATGGCAAAATGCTCACTGTAAAAAGTGGCGACGAAGTACAAATCAATACCAAAGGTTTGGTGACCTCTCCAAGTATCCACGTCTGGGATTTGGACACTAAACGCAAGGTGTCAGCCATCGCTGATAAAGAATTTGGGCGCGCCTCAGCCATTTCTTATGATACCAAGTTATTGGCATATCGGGACAAAAACACGGTTAATGTCATGGATTTGGCAACTAAAAAGATTGTTAGTACCGTCAAATTTGATGACAATCGGTTTTATAAACCCATTGGTTTTTGTAACAATAATAAAGGTATCATAATCGAGCAGGGTGAGAAGTGTTATGTTTATGCTATCCAAACTGAAAAAGCGACATTGGTTCGGGAATATAAAGCACCTGGACTTAACCATTTTGTTACTGCTGACGATAAATATGCGATTGAAATGTTTGCCGATAGCTTTCGCTTTCAGGACTTCAAAACAGGTGAAGATGTTTACGAAATTCCAATGATGGAAAATGGTAGAGCTGAGACTTTGCAATCTATCGTGGTTTCGCCTGAAAATCGGTTTGTTGCCACTTTAAGTAATAATAAAGTGCGTTTGTGGGATTTGACCACTCAAAAAGTCGTGCATAATTTTACTATTTTGCCGAAAGACGACATTTTTTGCTTTTCTTCTGACGGACGGTATATTATTGGCGGCAGCGATACTTTAAAAATTTGGGAACTGCGGACAAAGCGCGAAATCGTCACATCTGTTGTTGGACAAGGCAAACTCAACTGCGCAGCAATGAGTCCTGATGGTAAATATCTTGCTTCTGGGGATAGCCGTGGCAACATTCAAATTTGGGAATTTTCTGATGATAATATGGCGGTTTTATATTTTGCCAAAGAAATTGATAATGAATTGAAACTTATATCAGGCAAAAAGGAATTTGAAAAAACAGAGGACTACACCAAGCGCCATCAAAAATTGACACGTTCAATTAACAATAAATATTTGTCGCAATATATGGAGAAACTCACGACAGAAACGACGATTCAAGAGCATTGGGCGGAAGAAGATGAACGCCGCGAAGCCGATAAATTGAATCTGATTTTAAAATCACGTGAAGCTATAACGTTTAAAATTGATTCAATAAGTGCCTATAATGCGGATAAAGAGACTTTTGATATAAAAATTAGCAGCTCAAAAGAATATTTTTCAAAATGGGATGTCATAAAAGTGCCGCTGCGAACGGACAATCCTCAATGTTTCAAACAACGGGCTCTGTCACTCGAAGTAACGGGAATAAAGCAATTGAAACCCGATTTGAAGTCTTATGAAATCTTTAATGTTAAAATAAAATCCAATTGTTCAGGTAAAGAGAAAGATTATACTTTTGGAACACAAAGGCTTTATTTTGAAGAATGATTTTTTTTAATGGTGAATGATGAATGGCGAATGGTGAATGCACCATTCGCCATTTTTCATTTCTGCACAGGGATAGTAGATCGTAAACTGAATTCCGTGCTGATATTTGATAATCAACGCTTTACGTCCATTCATCGTTCATCATTTATCATTCATCATTCCTTACTATACCTTTTTAGTAAATCTCTCCCTCTTTTAGGTCTGCTTGACAATTTGATTATATATCTTTACCCTAGTTTTACACTAATCAAATAAAATTTTTTCAATTTGGGCAATTGATAAATATGAAATAGTTAATTCTTAATGATAAAACATTGTTTGTTAATAGTTTAAGGATTCATAAATCATTGTTTCTCATTCATCATTTCCCTATTTTTTTACCAAATTATTAATTATCAACTTTATGAGAATTGTAACGCTTGACGAATTTATCATTCGTCGTCAAAATGATTTTGGGTACGCCACAGGCGAACTCACAGCCCTTTTGCGAGACATTGGTGTTGCTGCAAAAATTGTAAACCGTGAAGTAAATAAAGCGGGATTAGTCAACATACTCGGTATGGACGGCTCGCAAAATGCTTCTGGTGATACAGTACAGAAACTCGATATGTATGCCAACGAAAAACTCATCGAATGTTTGAGTAACTCTGGCGAATGTGCCGCTATTGCGTCTGAAGAGTTAGAAGATTTTGTCGAAATTCCCGTTGTGGAAGGCAAGAGTCCTAAATATACGGTGGTTTTTGACCCTTTAGATGGTTCATCAAATATTGATGTCAATGTCTCTGTGGGAACGATTTTTGGGATTTATCGCCGTAAAAGCGACCCGACAGGGCCTGTAAACATAGAGGATTTCCTTCAAACAGGCTCTGAGTTGGTGGCAGCAGGTTATGTCCTTTATGGCACGTCAACCATTTTGGTTTATACCACAGGTAACGGAGTCAATGGTTTTACACTTGACCCTTCAATTGGTGAATTTTGCTTGAGCCATCGTGACATCAAAATACCGAGGAGTGGACAGTTTTATTCTGTCAACCAAGGTTATTATCTCAAATTTGATGTCGAAATGAGGCGGTATATTGACCATTGTTCTGACATGAATTATGGTTTAAGATACATTGGCTCGATGGTTTCGGATGTTCATCGCATTCTATTTCAAGGCGGTATTTTCTTATACCCGAATACGCGAAAATATCCGAAAGGTAAGTTGCGTCTTTTGTACGAATGTGCGCCTTTAAGTTTTGTTGTTGAACAAGCAGGAGGTAAAGCCATTACATTAGGTAGAAATCGCGTGATGGATTTAAAGCCCAAAGGCTTGCATCAAAACGTGACGATTGCCATTGGTTCGCCTGATACAGTAACAGAAATGGAAGAGTTTCTGGAAAAATATGCTGTAAAATTGATATGATTTACGGGTGACTATAAGTTCGGGAAACTTGCGCGTTTCCCGAACTTGCTTTTAAATAGCCTAAAATTTGACTTTATTTATACAAACACAATGACAATATTCAATGCCAGATTAACCACTATTTCTTTAACTTTTATACCTTTGCTCATCAACTTTCAATATTTAACACCTTTTCACACATGAAAAAGAGGCATGTCCCCCTCAGTATTAATTGGCAAAAAGTAAGAAATATAAAAACAAATACATGGACGAAAACAACCTTGACGCAGGTGTTAACCGTTCTTATCTTCTTTGTTTTGAGTCTTTTTATCAGTTCATGTGGTAAAAATGAAACGGATACTTTGCCTGATTTAGCAAAAGATTATTACCCTTTGCAAATCGGTAAAACACTTATCTATGACATAGATACAGTGGTTTTTGACCCACAACCAGGTAATAAGGTTCAAATAGATACCTATAGATGGCAAATTAAAGAAGTTTTTATTGATACTTTTAGGGACATAACAGGACTTTTGACCTACAAAATCGAACGCAGTGAACGCCCTCGTGGTAGTACGGCCAAATTTGATGTTAAAAAAATATTTACAGCCGCTTTGTCAGGCAATGAGGCTTTAAGAACGGAGGACAATTTGAAATTCATCAAATTCCCTCGTTTTTTAGGAGAACGGACAACTTGGGATGGTAATGTGTATTGCGACCAATCACTCATTATAGAAGTAGCTGGTGAACGCATGGGTTTGTTCTCAAAAAAATGGAATTATGAAGTGTTGAGTCTGGGAAAAGCTGAAAAAATTGGCACAAAAGATTTTAACGATGTCCTAACCGTTAGGGCGCAAAGCGATACACGTATTTTAACAGAAAAACGCTATAATTTAGAGAAATATGCTAAAGGCATTGGTTTAGTCTATAAAGAACAACACATCTTGGATACCCAAAAATTGGATGCAACAATCGCTTGGGAAAAAAAAGCAGAAAGAGGTTATATTGTGAAACAGACCATTGTGAGTTTTCAATGACCCCCTCAGTATAAAACGTAAAATTTAGAAAATTATAGGTAATAAACGACTCAATTATTTGGTTTTCAATTAATTAAAGATTACTTATTCATCATACATTATTTCATCATGACTGATTACAACTCAAACTCCGCTCGCCCAAAACAAACTGAATGGTCTGACCGCTCAGAAAATCATGAACTTTGGGCAAGACGGATGTGGCGCATATTTTATGGTGGTTTGACTGTTTTATTCCTATCCATCATTACCTTTTCCTTTCTAACACCTTCCTTTAAGAAGTTAGAAGACCCTTCTCTCAACTTGGCTTCAGAAGTCTTAGCGGGCAATGATACAACAGTCATTGGGCGTATATATGTCCAAAATCGCGCGCCAGTTACCTTCAATCAATTGCCTAAGCACCTACTTCAAGCCTTAATAGCCACAGAAGATAAGCGATTTTATGAGCATGCGGGCATTGACCCCGAAGCCTTAGCCCGTGTTGTAAAAGGCGTTTTTTTAGGCCAACGTCAAGGCGGCGGCTCTACATTGACCATGCAGTTGGCCAAATTGCTGTACAGTGACCGTGATTTCAAAAACATGAATTTTATGGAAAAAGCCTTTGGTTACTACTATCGGAAATTGAGTGAAATGATTACGGCGGTCAAATTGGAACGTGCCTATACAAAGGAGGAAATTCTGACGATGTACTTGAATACTTACGATTTTGGTTACAATGCACCAGGTATTCGCGCGGCTTCGGAAGTTTATTTTGCGAAATCACCCGAACAGTTGAGCCTTGAAGAAGCCGCTACTTTTGTCGCGATGTGTAATAATTCGTCTTTATTCAACCCCGTTCGACGCAACGAAAAGACACGTCAAAGACGTAATTTGGTACTTGACCGCACCTTTGATGCGGGTTTTATCAAAAGAGCGACTTGTGATGCCGCTAAAAAATCACCTCTTGATATCTCTCGATTTAAAACGCAATCTCATAACGACGGCATGGCGACCTATTTCAGAACAGCCTTAGGTGAAGATGTTAAACGTATATTGAAAGAACGCGGCATTACGAAATCTGACGGCTCCAGTTATGATGTTTATAGAGATGGACTGAAAATATACACAACTATTGACCCTGAAATGCAGCAAATGGCGGAAGAAGCATTGGAAGAGCACATGAGTGCGCTGCAAGCTAAATACTTCCGCGTTTGGCGAGGACGCGACCCGTGGACGTATAAAGATGCTGAGACGACGGACGACCAGATAAGGATTCGTTTGGCAACACTTGATGCACAGATTCGTAACTCTGACCGTTACCAATTACTGAGGGATAAATATTTAGATAACCTAACTGAAAAAATTGAAAGCCAGTTTGATGGTTTTACCCTCATGGATTCTGACATCATTAATATGTTGCGTGAAGAAATTAGAAAAGGGCATATTGATGGTATGTTGAAAACCAATAGTATAGGTGATAAACGTGCAGGTATCTTACGTCAAATTATGTCGGGCGACTATTGGAAAGAGTTGCGGAAACGTTGGAATGCTTTACAAACTCAAGTAAAATCCGATTTTAGTAAACCCGTAAAAATGAAAGTTTTTGCTTATACAGCAAGTGGCGAAAGAGATACGACAATGTCACCACTTGACTCTATTCGATACCATAAAATGCACTTACAGCTGGGTTCGATGGGTGTTGACCCGACAACGGGCTTTGTTAAATTTTGGATAGGTGGTATTGGTCATAAATATTTTCAGTACGACCATGTGCGTTCTGAAAGACAAGTTGGCTCAACTTTCAAGCCTTTTGTTTATGCAGCAGCCGTTGATTTAGGCATGTCGCCGTGCAAAATGGTACATGATGTGGCGCAAACGATAGGCGTAGGAGAAGGCAGCTTTGACTTAGCAACGGCTTATACACCTAAAAATTCAGGCGGGTATTCTGGTCAATACATGACGCTTTGGGATGCTTTAAAAGAGTCAAAAAATACAGCATCTATTGCCCTTTTGAAAGAAATGGGCTCAACTACTCGGATTCGTGAAATCGTCAATGAATTAGGTATTCCTGTTGATGCTAAAACACCAAATGGTCAATTACGAGTCCCTCGGGTTCCGTCTATTGTACTAGGTCAGCCGTCTTTACAAGTCTTTGAAATGGCGGGTGCTTATTCCGCATTTGCTAATCAAGGCATGTTTGTCAGACCTTTATATATTCGTAAAATAACGGATAAAGGCGGGCGGGTGCTTTATCAAGGTATTCCAGAAAGAAGACAAGCTTTGCCTAAAAACGTCGCATACGTCCTTATGCGCATGTTGAAATACAATATTAAAGCGGCACCGGGTGTCAATAATCTAAAATCAGATGTCGGTGGTAAAACAGGTACAACAAATGACTATCGTGATGGCTGGTTTATGGGTATTGCTCCGCGTTTGGTCGTTGGCACATGGGTTGGTGGTGAAGATGAATGGATTCGCTTTTTAACAATTGCCGATGGTCAAGGTTCTGCTATGGCACGGCCTTTTTATGCCAAATTTATGAGCAAATTGGAGAAATCCAATATAGCATCTTACGATCCAAGCATCCGTTTCTCACAACCTGAAGGCGATTTAGGTATTGTCTTAGACTGTTCCCAATATCAGGAAACAGGGCCTTCGGGCATTCCTATGGAGTCCGTACCGACGGAATTTAATCCAAATCGTTTCCAAGATGAAGAACAATCATCAAGAACACCTGTACCCGCAAAAGCACCCAATGCAGCGAACCCCAATGCGACACAACCTAAGAAAAAGCCAAAAGCTATTGACGATGGCTTTGGCGGCTAAAATACTGAGGGGGTACTGACAAGGTATAGAAAACGGAAACTGAATACTTTTTGGTTGTTTTTCAAAAAAAAACCAAAAAGTATTCAATTTCCGTTTTCTATACCTGAATTCAACAATATAATTGAATAAAATTTTCAAGCAAATAATAATGCCTGACAAACAGATTTCAACCAAACACTTATTGGGTATCAAAGATTTGATGCCCAGCGATATTCATCAAATCTTCGAAACTGCCGATCAGTTTATCGAAGTCATCAATCGTCCCATCAAGAAAGTACCGTCTTTGCGCGATATCACGATTGTCAATCTTTTCTTTGAAAATTCGACTCGTACACGTATCTCTTTTGAGTTAGCAGAAAAACGCTTATCGGCTGATGTACTCAATTTTTCGGCTTCCGCTTCTTCCGTCAAAAAAGGTGAAACCTTACTCGATACTGTCAATAATATTTTGGCAATGAAAGTGGATATGGTCGTCATGCGTCATCCAGCACCAGGCGCGCCACATTTTTTGGCTTCAAAAATCAATGCCAATATCATCAATGCAGGCGACGGAACGCACGAACATCCGACCCAAGCCTTACTCGATGCCTATTCCATACGCCGCCAGTTAGGGTCAGTTGAAGGTAAGAAAGTGGCTATATTTGGCGATATTTTACATTCTCGCGTCGCATTAAGCAATATATATTGCCTGAAAAAACTCGGTGCAGAAGTAAAAGTTTGCGGCCCTCCTACATTGATACCTAAGTATATTGAAAAACTTGGCGTAGGTGTGGAACATGATGTTAGAAAAACATTGGCTTGGTGTGATGTGGCGAATATTTTGAGAATTCAATTAGAACGGCAGGATATTAAATTGTTTCCTTCTTTGCGGGAATACTCTCAATACTTTGGCATTTCTGGGAAACTTTTAGAAAGCCTTGATAAACAAGTCGTTATCATGCACCCGGGCCCTATCAATAGAGGCGTTGAAATCACTTCTGATGTAGCGGATTCACCTAATTCTATCATTTTGGATCAAGTTGAAAACGGGGTAGCGGTGAGAATGGCAGTTTTGTATTTGTTGGCAGCAAGAAGAAATTAGGGATTGGAGGGTGGTTATTGTGGATTGGTTATTAGTTATTCGCTTTAAACCAATAACCAATCCCTAATAACCAAAAACAAAATAAAAAAACCCGCGAGGGACGCTCACGGGTAACGAAACGAATTTTACAATTCTTTAACCAAAACTTACACACATCTTAATTTTACCAACTATTATGCCAAATATGATAAAACGGCATAATTTTTATATTTCAAGTAAAATTTTTTCAAATTAATTTATAAAACACCTTTTCTGCAAACCGAATCTAAAACAAGTCGCTCTCTTTTGTGTTCTATAAAAAGGTTTACGCCCACCTCATTGTCTTTGTTTCAAATGTTGTAAAATAAAATTCATTTATTTTTATATTTTTTTAAAACTTTATAAGTCTGATTTTTTTATTGGACTTGTCTTAACTTTATTTGCATTTATGGACATTACCCGACTGCCTTTTTCTGCCTTTCCGATGCTCTCGAAATTTGATATTTCTTATGCGGAAGATACCCGTGTTTTTGAAAAATATTATGCCTATCCTGTTGATATTCAATCTTTTGAAAAGGTTATTGGGGATAAATCAAAAGCTGAAATAAACCGTGAGTTATTGGTTTCAGTGCTGAAAAAGCAATACACTGCCTTTGATACTGAGGGGGGGGCTTCGAGTAAAATAGATGCGTTACTTGATAAAAAAACTTTTACTGTAACAACAGCACATCAACCGTCTTTGCTCACGGGGCCTCTGTATTTTATCTATAAAATTTTCTCGGCCATAAAATTGGCAGAGGAATTATCAAAAAAATATCCGCAAAACAATTTTGTGCCAATTTTTGTCATCGGCGGTGAAGACCACGACTTTGAGGAGGTGAATAGTATTTCTATTTTTAATAAAACACTCACTTGGGAACGTTCTGATACTGAGGGGGGGGCTGTTGGCATGATGCAGACAAATGCTCTTCGTTCAGTTTTAGAAGAATTGAAACCTATTTTAGGCGATTCTGAAAATGCAAAACAAATTTTCAGTATTATTGAAAAAACTTACACACAACACGCTGTATATCAAGATGCTACGCAAGCTCTTGTACACGCCCTATTCGGACAATACGGTTTGGTCGTTTTGAATATGAATAATCCTCAATTGAAACGTTCTTTTATTCCGATTATGGAAAAAGAAATTGTCGAGCAGCCTTCAAAAGCATTGGTCGAAACAACGCAAAACGAATTAGAAGACTTAGGTTTCAAGGCGCAAGCCTATGCACGTGAAATCAATTTATTCTATTTGAGAGACAATATTAGAGAAAGAATTGTCGAAGAAAACGGTGTTTTTGAGGCTTTAAACACAGATTATAAATGGCAAACGCAAGCCGATATATTGAAAGAACTCCATGAGACCCCTCAGTATTTCAGCCCAAATGTCGTCTTGCGTCCCTTGTATCAAGAGTCTGTTTTGCCTAATTTGGCATACATCGGCGGCGGGGGCGAGTTGGCTTATTGGCTCGAAAGAAAAGCCCAATTTGCACATTTTGGTGTTCAGTTCCCTATGCTAATACGTCGCAATTCTGTTTTGTTTTTAGAAAAAAACAATCAAGACAGAATGGATAAATTGGAAGTGCAACTCACTGATTTATTAGAAGATACAGATGTGATGATTAAAAAATATGTTGCACAGCAATCAAGTACCCCCCTCAGTATGGCAGCCGAAAAAGCCGCATTGAGCGATGTTTTGGATAAGGTAATGGTAAAGGTGCTTGCCGTAGATGCAGGTTTAGAAAAAGCTGTTTTAGCAGAAAAGACCAAACAATTGCAGAGCATTGATGCCCTCGAAGCAAGGGTTTTGAAAGCCGAAAAACAAAAACATGAAACGGCATTGAATCAACTCAAAGCTTTACAACAAAAACTGTTTCCAAATGGTGGCTTACAAGAGCGAACGGACAATTTTTTACCGATATACCTCAAACATGGCGAAGCCTTTTTTGACCTATTGAAAGAGCATTTGAACCCTTTGGAAAAAGGTTTTATTATCATTTCGGAATAAAAAAAAAGCCACAAATCAATCAGATTTGTGGCTTTTTTTATTGGCTTTTTAGATATTTACATTGAGAAAACAAGTGTTTCAGCTTCTGTTTTTGAAAGTGGGATTTCTAACCCATCTTCCTTCATTCCTTCAAGATGAAATTGGATGGCTTCAAAAATATTCTTTTCTGCTTGTTGCTTTGTTCTTCCAGTTGCTATGCAGCCTGGTAAATCGGGTACAAAAGCACTAAAACCAGTTCCTGTTTTTTCAAAGATAACGACGTATTTTTTCATTCGTTTAAATTTATTTGAGCTTGTTTCAAAATACTTTTTTCTGTTCCAACTGCAATGTCGTCAGAAAGACGATGAACTGCAATAGTGACTAACCCTTTTTTTATTTTATGTTTATATTGCCGATGGCTTCCTTTTTGGCGACAGAGATACCAACCATCTTTTTCAATTAATTTTATAATTTCGCTTGTCTTCATAGTTTTCTCTATTTTATTGATTATCAATTATTTACGTTCAAACATCTGCAACAAATCAGAAAGCGTCTCTTTCAAATCTTTACGATTTATGATAAAATCAACAAACCCTTTATCCATTAAAAATTCAGACGATTGAAAGCCTTCAGGCAAATCGCGTTTGATGGTTTCACGAATAACACGAGGCCCAGCGAAGCCGATAAGTGCATCTGGTTCTGCCATATTGATATCGCCTAACATAGCATAAGAAGCTGTGACACCGCCTGTTGTCGGGTCGGTCAGAAGCGAAAAGAACGGAATGCCTTCTTTAGCCAATTGGCTTAATTTGGCACTCGTTTTCGCCATTTGCATCAAAGAATAAGCAGATTCCATCATCCTGGCACCGCCTGATTTGGAAATAATCATAAACGGTACTTTCTTTTCACGGCTCAAATCAATGCCGCGTTTTATGCGTTCTCCGACAACGGAACCCATAGAACCACCAATAAAACTAAAATCCATACAGGCAATAACAATCTCTCGACCATTAATTTTGCCAATTGAGACTGCAATGGCATCGCTCAATCCAGTCTTTTTTACAGCTTCTACCAATCTATCTGGATACGCTTTAGTATCCACAAACTTCAAGGAGTCTTTTGAAACGACCTCTTCAAACATGGGTTTAGACCCACCGGCATCAAAAAGTAATTTGAAATATTCCCTTGAGCCGATACGCCCATGGTAGTCGCATTTGGGACATTTATGGAAGTTGTCACGAAACTCTTTCATCGTAGAGGTTTCGCTGCATTTGGTGCATTTGTACCAAATACCTTCTGGTGCTTCTTTCTTATTGACTGTTGCAGTCTTTATACCGTCTTGTAAACGTTTGAACCAACCCATATTAAGGTTTTAGGATTTGCAAAATCTGTTTTAAGATATTGAAAAGCAATACATTATAAAACAAGATTTTGGTGTATATTTTATTGTGTCCTTTTATTGAAATGTGTCTTATTCTTTTTATTAAATCAAAACAAGGTACAATTTTAAAACAAAAGAGACAGTTTTTTATAATTTTACTTACTTTGTTTTTCCTTTATGTTTGATTTTTGGTCTAATGAAAAGGGATACCTACCCATTAGGGGGGCAAAATTAGTTAAATCTTTCAAACAAGCAAGTATATAGAATTTGGTAAAATTAAAGACATAGCCAATTTCAATTTCGCATTGCCCGTTGACTGCTCTAAAACAACAAGTTTACTGAGGGGGGCATTGCCACAACGAGACGGACTTCCTCGTGTTTACATGGAGTCTATTTTTTTACGCATGAACCAGACAATATCAAAGCACCGCGATTAGCAAAATACTTGCATGATAAAATCAAAGCCAGTTTCGTCGCTATACTGAGGGGGCCTGTTTTTGAGGAGGAAAAAGGTATGAAGCAGTTTGAATTGTTTTAAAATGATATTGCAAACAAAATTATATTTCCTAAAAAGTGACCTTGCGAAATAATGTATGTCTAAATTTGCAAACACTTGATAAAACGATTTCTTCCACATTTTTAAAATTAAGAATTACTATGTTAAAAGAATTTAAAGACTTTGCCATTAAAGGCAATTTGGTTGACACCGCTATTGCATTCGTGATGGGTATGGCATTCGGCAAAATTACATCAGCATTTATTGATGGTATGGTTATGCCATTAGTATCGATGTTGACAGATGCAGATTTTACAACTTGGAAAACGGTATTAAAGGAGGCCGTAGTTGCTGCTGATGGTAAAGTTGTATCACCCGAAGTAGCTGTAAAATATGGCGATTTTGTATCAGCTATCATTTACTTCATCATTGTCGCTTTTGTGATGTTTCTTATCGTTAAAGCAGTTGCAAATGCTAAAAAAGCAGAGCCAGCACCCGCTCCCGCTCCACCTCCTGCACAAGAAGTGTTGCTTGGTGAGATTCGTGATTTATTGAAATCAGGCAAATAAGTAATATGGATTTAAAGGATAGCTGTAGAATGATTTGATTTTCAATATTTTGTACAGTTATCAATTTTTAAATGTGACATACTTTATTTTTTGCGTCTAAAATTCAGTAAAACGCTTGTAATAAAAAGCAAACTATTTTACGTTATTTTTGATGATATAAACATAAAAATTAAAGCCAATGCTGAAAAGTGTTGGCTATTTTTTTTCATAAAATTTCAAGAAAACAGAACCTTTTACGCTCACTTTGCTATATTTTCGCAAACAAATTTATTTTTTTGATGAAATATTTGTAGAACTCGTTAGTTCTTTCAAACTTAGCACTTACAAGCAAAACTGGTATGAAAAGTATTCAAAATTTGAACAAAATTTGAACCGTAAAATGGACGACCACTTAGACCTAAATACACATACATGAGAATTTACACGATAATTATTGGTTTTGCCTGTTGTTTCATTGTTTCGGCTTGTCGGGATAAACCACCACAAAAAGCCGAAAATATTGCTCCCCCAATAGCGAAAAAGGAGACAAAAGTTTTTGAAGAACACGGCAACCGTCGCTTTGACGACTATTTTTGGATGTTGAACCCTCAGGATTCAGCAGTCATGGCTTTGCTCGATGCTGAAAATGTCTATGCCTCTAAAATGCTGGCACATACTGAGGGGTTACAAAACGTGTTGTTCAAAGAAATAATGGACAAACAAGAGCTGCAAAAGAAGGATATACCCATCAAAAAAAATGGTTATTGGTATTATAATCGGTATGAGCCGAATCAAGCTTTTCCATTGGTTTGCCGTAAAAAAGAGACATGGAGTGGGGCAGAAGAAGTGCTTTTGAATGTGCCTGAACTCGCCAAAAAACATGCTCATTTTGAATTGTCCGATGTTGTTGTCAGCCCTGATAACAATTTTGTTGCTTATTTGGTGGATACTACGGGCGAAAGAAGGCATGTTTTGTACATCAAAAACCTATCAACAGGTGAATTTTTGCCTGAAAAAATACCTAATGCGGCTTCTCAAGCTTTGGAATGGACGAATGACTCAAAACATTTGTTCTATGTTGATTTAGATGAAACTGTTCGTGGATATAAAGTTATGAGACATACATTGGGCTTAGACCTTAAAACGGATAAGACGATATATGAAGAAAAAGACAAGTCTTATGTTTTGGCTTTAAACAAGTCAAAAAGTCGTCAATTTATCTTCATTGGGGCATATAGTAATACCACAAATGAATTCCGTTTTTTTGATGCCAATAAGACAGATGATGCGCCTAAACTTATTCAAGCACGACAAAGAAACCTTTTATATGATGTAAATCACTATGAAGGCAATGAGTTTTTTATTCAAAACAATGACAATGCGCCTAATTTTAAATTGTCAAAAGCCCCCCTCAGTAATCCAATTCGAACAAATTGGAAAGACGTTGTGCCACACAGCGATTCTTCTTTGCTGGAGGATTTTGCCGTTTTGAAAAATTATATCGTCATTCAAGACAAAGTAAAAGGTCTAAATAAAATACGTATTTTTAATCGTGAAGATAAAACATGGCAGGAAATTGACCTCGGCGAAGAGGCTTATGTGGCAGAAATGAGCCTTGCGGATTTAGATAATTTTGCGCTTGACAGCATCCGTTTTAACTATCAATCGCTTTCGACACCGCCCTCGACGTATAGCTATGACATTAAAACGAAGTCTAAGAAGATATTACACCAAACGCTTGTGAGTGGCTATAATATTTCAAAATATGAGTCAAAACGGATTTGGATTACGGTGCGTGACAGTGTGAAAGTACCCCTCAGTATCGTTTATCGAAAAGACCTTTTTTTGAATAATGGCGCAAATCCGTTAATTTTGTATGCTTATGGTTCTTATGGTATCAGCGTTGACCCTCATTTTCAGTCCGATTTGATCAGTATGCTTGACCGAGGCTTTGTTTATTGCATCGCTCATGTGCGTGGTGGTCAGGAGTTGGGTCGGAAATGGTATGAAGATGGCAAATTATTGAAAAAGAAAAACTCTTTTAACGACTATGTTGACTGTGCCGAGTTCCTTGTACGTCAACGTTTTACGTCAACAGATCGCCTGTTTGCTTATGGTTCAAGTGCGGGTGGTATGTTGGTCGCTGCGGCGATGAATATGCGTCCAGAGTTGTTCAAAGGAGTCGTTGCAGAATTGCCTTGGACGGACGTGGTCTCAGATATGCTCGATGAATCCTTGCCACTGACAACCTTGGAATATGATGAGTGGGGTAATCCAAAAGAAAAAACGGCTTACGATTATATGCTGACTTGGTCGCCTTATGACAATGTGAAACCTGCCAATTACCCCGCTGTTTTTGCATTTGCCAACCTCAATGATTCGCAAGTGCCTTATTATTCGGCGGCAAAATGGGTTCAAAAACTAAGGGTCAATAACAAAGGAAAAAACCCCATCCTATTTCATTGTGATAAGGCAGCACGCATCAGTTCAGGCGCGGGTCGGTTTGAACTGAGTCGTTTATCCGCTATGCAATTTGCTTTTATGCTTGATTTGTTGGGAAAAGGTGAATAAATGAGTGTCTTAAGTTCGGATATTTTCAAAATACCCGATACTTAACTTGCGATAAATTACCCAAACAAATCACTACTCAAATACCTATCACCTCGGTCACAAACGATAAAAACAATCACGCCTTCGGTCAATGTTTTGGCTAAACGCAAAGCCGCCGCCGCCGCACCGCCCGAACTCATACCTGCAAAAATAGCTTCTTCTTTTGCCAAAAGCCTTGTCGTCGCCACGGACTCTTCTTCTGAAACATCTAAGACCGTATCCACACGTGACGCATCAAATATTTTAGGTAAATACTCCGCTTCCCAACGTCTAATACCTGGAATCGAAGACCCCTCAGTCGGTTGGCACCCGACAATCTGGATAGCCGAATTTTGTTCTTTCAGAAATTTAGATGTACCCATAATTGTCCCTGTTGTACCCATGGAACTGACAAAATGGGTCACTTTCCCTTGTGTATCACGCCAAATTTCAGGCCCCGTCGTTTTATAATGCGCCATATAATTGTCAGGATTGGCAAATTGGTCGAGCATGAAAAACTTACCTGTCGCCGCTTTTTCTTCGGCATAGTCGCGGCATAGTTCAATAGTGTCCAATAAAGTCACTTTTGCACCGTAGGCTTCCATAGCCAAAGCCCTTTCCCGAGTTGCATTTGAGGGCATGACCAATTCAATTTCCAAATCATACAAGCGGGCAATCATCGCCAAAGCTATGCCCGTATTGCCACTTGTAGCTTCAATGAGAGGCATATTCGGAGAAATGTCGCCGCGTTCTAGAGCCGCTCTAATCATATTGAGGGCAGGCCGGTCTTTGACACTACCCGCTGGGTTATTGCCTTCGAGTTTTGCAAAAACGGTTACATTTGGGTTTGTGTTTAGTTTTTGCAATTTAACCATAGGTGTATTGCCAATCAAATCAATAATAGAAAACATATAGTAATGATGAATGATGAATGATGAATGATGAATTTTTCTCACTGGTAGCCCTGAAAGGGCGTGATACAATAGCAATGGGACACGCCCATTGAAAAAACGATTAATAATTTTGTAACGCAAAAAAACAATAAGAGTTTTTAGGAATCTCGGATTTGAAAAATAGCTATTCATAAACGGCCTCAAAATTAAAAGAAATGTTAAACCTAACAAGGCTTGGCTTTATTCAATTATTCATCGTAAATTCACCGTTGAATAATAATTTATTTATCATCAAAAACCATAACAAAAATTATGAGATTAAAAATACACCTTATTATTGGCTTTTTAGCCTTTTTCGCAACAACTATTATTGCACAAACACCCGCTTGCAAGCCCGATACACTTCGTTATCGGGATTCGTTATCAGGCGTATATCCTTTACCTTATATCGAAACATCACGACCTAATGGTGGCATTGACAAAGCGGCCTGTTTGACAAAAGCTTACAGCTTTGTTTGGACAATAAAAGTTGGAGATACCCTCAACGCGCCCAATCCAATTGGTCCGGGTATAATCCAAGTACCACTTGACAGCGTTTTAATTGGCAAAACGGCGGCTATTGCAGGCTTGCCAACAGGTATCACTTATGCCTGTAATCCGCCAAATTGTGTTTGGAAAAAGCAAACTTATGGTTGTGTTGCCCTTTCTGGTTCACCAGCAGCGACCAATGCCATCAAATCGTATCCATTGGTTATTTCTGGAAAAGCCTATATAGGTGGTTCATTCGCCTTTCTCTTCGCGGATGGTTATAATTTGACTTTTCCTGGTGCTATTGCTGAAGGCACTTATGACCTAAAAGTCTATGCTGCCAACGACACCCGATGTACGACAGCCGCAGATGACTTGACGGAGGTAAGTGGTATGACTGCCGTACCAAACCCAACAAATGGCAAAACAGTTATCCGAATCGAATCAACAATTTCGGACAAATTCGCCTTTAATGTCACCGATTTATTCGGTCGCACCGTCATTTCGAGGCCCCTCAGTATTCAGGCGGGTCAAAACACTTTCGACCTCGATGTTACGGGTTTGCCCAATGGTATTTATATTTATACCTTGTCAAAAGGCAATCGAGTTTTATCTAACAAGTTGATTGTCAATCAATAATATTTTTATTTAAAAACCAAATTGTGCCACACTGTCAAAGAGTGGCACAATTTTTTTTTGAGATAAAATGTTAACTTTGCACCCTTTGAAGCCCAAAAGGCAACATCTTAACGTAAAAACCGTTTTCAAAACGATTCAATCGCGCGCTGCGCAATCACAAATCTCATAATCTCACAATCTCAACATGAGACATATTTACATTGTTTTTTTACTCATTTTTAGCACTTATTGTGCCTATGCTCAAACAGAAGGAGTACGTTTACTCCCCCTCAGTACACACCCAATTTTAGAGAAATATGCTGACCTGCCTCAAGCAGAAAGCCTCATTCCCGACTCAATTGACTTGCCTTTTATTGACGATTTTAGCTATCCTGGACCCTATCCAGACCCTAATTTATGGCTTGATAACAGAGTTTTTGTCAATACAACGATGGGTTTTAGCCCCCCCTCAGTAGGTGTGGCAACTTTTGACGGTATCAACTACAACGGCAAACCCTATGGGCAAGTAGGAGAGTATGGCAAAGGCGATGTTTTGACCTCGAATTATATCAATTTGCGGACTTTTACGAATCCAGACGGTAGCAAACGCCTTTTGACGGCTGCGGATTCGATATACATGACCTTTTTTTTACAGCCTAAAGGCTTGGGTTATGAGCCTTTGGAAAAGGACTCGATTGTCTTGGAATTTAGAGATAATGCGGGTAATTGGCAAATCGCAAGAGCTTTTAAAGGTTTCAAAACCTATATCGCAGACGATAGTTTTCCGCCTTTCACGATGTATTTTGTGCCGATAAAAGATGCCAAATATCTTTATGGCAAATTTCAATTCCGCTTCTACAACTATGGTCAAATTGACGGTGCAAACGAATTGTGGCACCTCGATTATGTAAAAATAGGCACTAATCGTCGTTTAAATGACAAAACGCTTGATGATTTAGCTTTTGTAGATGCACCGAGTCCATTATTGACACGTTATAGTTCAATGCCGTGGAAACAGGCTTTTCCAAATGTGGCGACAGAGGTGAATGATAAATTTAATGCCCGTTTGTACAATCATTTTATTGACCCACGTAATCCGACAAATACAAATGTAAAAATTACGACTTCAACAGGCGTTTCTGCTGTTTCGACCATAACGATTCTTGATGGTGTTAATGTGCCACCCAACCAGTTTTATCAATCAGCAACTAAAACCTATCCTTTGTCGCTAAGGAGTCAACTCAGCACAGTACCTGCAACGACCGAAAATCTTACTGTTATAACCGAAAATAGTCTTGTTATTGCAGGTCAAGAAGGTAAAGATTTAACAAAATCCGCTACTCGCAACGATGTCGTGACCCGCAAAACGGTTTTTTCAAACTATTTTGCTTATGACGACGGCACAGCAGAATTGATGTATGCAGCCACAGGTTTTAGTCAACAAACAGCCGTTCAGTTCCGTACCAATGTGGCGGATACCTTGCGCGGCGTGCAGTTCTCCTTTCCTTATGTTCGCAAAAAGTATCAATTCATAGACCCAAAATTTAATATTCAAATTTGGAAGGATTCATTGAATACGACACCCGTTTATGAACAAAAAAGCGTTACGCCTTTCTCAGTTGATGCCAAAGTGGATTCCATTCAAGGCATCACCACCTATAAACTGGTAACCAAAACGGGAGGTAAAGACACGGCTATTTTCCTTGCAGCCAATACCAATTTTTATATTGGTTATCAAAATGTGGACGACCAAATTCCCATCGGTTTGGATAGAAACAGCTTTGACAAAGCGAAATACATATTTACAAAAATCAACAATAAATGGGACACCATCCAATATTATCCCTTGGGTGCTTTGATGATTCGGGCTGTTGTTGGCAATAAAGTGGCGCAAAGTACCAGCACTTTGTCAACGCGTGAATTGCCACTATCAGAAGTCATGAGCGTTTATCCCAACCCTGCGTCAGACCGTTTGTACATTGATTTGAAAAAAGGTCTTGAAGATGACTACGAAATGAGCATTTTTAACCTCATGGGACAGCTTCAAAAGCGCGAAATACTGAGGGGGGGACAAATGAGTTTGGACAACGCACCAACGGGTATTTATTTTTTAAAAGTGAGAAACATTAATACAAATCAAACTTTCATTCATAAATTTGCGGTCAATAAATAACCAATAACGAATAATAAAATGGATATAACAGTTAACGAGCTAAAAAAACGCCTTGAAGCAGGCGATAAATTTGTCTTCATTGATGTACGTGAACCGCATGAGTTCGCAGAATTTAATTTGGGCGCTCAATTAATTCCGCTTGCGACCGTTCCAGAAGCAGCAAGTGGCGCATTGGCTGACCATAAAGCTGATGAAATTGTCGTGCATTGTCGTTCAGGCGCACGTTCAGGTCAAGCGAAGCAGTTTTTGATGCAAATGGGTTATCAAAATGTCCGCAATTTAGAGGGCGGTGTTTTAGCTTGGCAACGCGAATTTGGGGTCTAAATTCTACCAAAATTTTGAAGCTTAGCAATAAAAAAGCCAAACGATTCTCAAGAGTCGTGTGGGTTTTTTTATTATAAAGGTTAGAAAAAGGTTTTGGTAAAAATTTGTTTGTTATTTTTATATCTGTTTCTCTATTTGTAAAATAAATATAAAATCATATAAATAAAAAAAAATTGAAGACGGAGAAATCAACAAAAAATATTTACATATATTTTCTTTCTTACTGGTATCTCTATGTTTTTGATATGTACGTAAAAGAATAGTAATATTTTCCATCATTTTATAT
>JANLQI010000455.1:0-11730 GCA_031367705.1 Saprospiraceae bacterium
AAAATCAGCGTAAATCAAGTAAATCAGTTCAATCTGCGTTCAAAAATAAATCTAATACGATTTATGAAATTCGACAAACCCACGCCAATCCAAAAAATCGCTGACCGACTGAACGCAGAAATCATTGGCGACAATACGCTCAACGCTTTGGGTATCAATGAGATACACCACGTCAAAGCAGGCGATATTACTTTTTCAGATGTCAAAAAGTATTTTGAAAAAGCCCTCAACTCTGCCGCTACGTTCATTGTTTTGAACGAAGTACCCGATAATATTCCCGAAGGAAAAGTTGTTTTGATTCATCCCCAACCGTTTGAGGCTTATGACAGCCTTGTGCGTCAGCAACGTCCGTTTACCCCCCTCAGTATAGAGGTCGCAGATTCAGCCGCTATACATCCGAGCGTCATTTTAGAACCTAATGTGGTCATTGGCAATCATGTACGCATAGGTGTTGGCAGTTATATACAAGCCAATGCTGTTATTCACGATTATACCGTTATCGGTAAAAACGTAACGATAGGCGCAGGTACACTTATTGGTACAGATGCATTTTATTTTAAAAGGAATACTGAGGGGTATAAAAAATGGCGTTCAGGCGGTCGTGTCGTTATCGAAGACAATGTGGATATTGGCGCAGGTTGCACCATCAATAAAGGCGTTTCGAGCGATACAATTATTGGCAAAGGCACTAAAATTGACTGCCAAGTGCATATCGGACACGATGCACAAATTGGCAAAAACTGCCTCATTGCTGCCCAAGCAGGCATCAGCGGCAATACTGTCATTGAAGATGAAGTCGTTATTTATGGTCAAGTAGGCATTGCTCAAAACCTTAGAATTGGTAAAAAAGCCATCGTTTTAGCCAAATCCGGCGTGTCAAAAGACTTGGTTGGCGACAAAACATATTATGGTGTACCTGCACAAGAAGTAAGAGATGCTTATAAGGAATTGGCGATTTTGCGGCAATTGAGAAAGAAATAGCTACCCATATTTCTATAACTTACGTCAAGTTTTAAACTTGACGCAAGTTTATTCATCATTCATCATTCATCATTCATCATTACTAACTACCTTTGCGCGTCATTAACAAACCAAAATTAATGTAAAATATGTCAAACAATTTACTCGCGGGAAAACGCGGCGTCATTTCTGGCGCACTCAATGAACAATCAATTGCTTGGAAAGTCGCTGAAAAATGCGTTGCTGAAGGCGCAATCATCACACTGACTAACGCACCCGTCGCCATGCGTATGGGTGAAATCAAAGTATTGAGCGAAAAACTCAATGCTGAAGTCATCGCTTGTGATGCAACAAACATGGACGATTTGAATAAACTTTTTACGCAAAGTCAAGAGATTTTGGGTGGGAAACTCGATTTTGTCCTTCACTCCATCGGTATGTCCGTCAATGTTCGTAAAGGGAAGCACTATACCGACCTCAACCACGAATGGTCGAAACAAGGTATTGATATCAGCGCATTGTCGTTCCACAAAATGATGCAAGTGTTGTATAAACAAGATGCTATGGCCGATTGGGGCAGCATCGTCGGCTTGACTTATATGGCAGCACAACGGACTTTTCCAGATTACAACGAAATGGCGGACATAAAAGCGATGTTAGAATCTATCGGACGCAGCTTTGGCTACCATTTTGGCGTTAAAAATCATGTGCGGGTCAATACAATTTCGCAATCACCTACTATGACAACGGCAGGTTCAGGTGTCAAAGGATTCCAAGAGTTTTTTGATTATGCGGATAAAATGGCGCCACTGGGCAATGCACCAGCAGAAGCCTGTGCCGATTATTGCCTTGCTATGTTCAGTGATTTGACACGCCATGTGACGATGCAAAATCTTTTCCACGACGGTGGTTTCTCAAATATGGGTATGAACCCTGCCGTTTTAGGACTTTAAATTGTTGTATTGTTAAATTGTTGTATTGTTGAATGGCTGTATTGCTGCTTAACCTTATAACAATTTAACAATACAGCTATCCAACAATACAGCCATATAATACTGAGGGGGTATTTACAATGATTGGTTTTCTACTCGTTTGAAAATCAATCAATTAAAGCAGATTATAATGAAAAATAGCATTTGTGATTATAACGTATTGCCCGTCAATACCTTAAAAATTCACCATTCACCATGCACCATTCACCATTACCTAAAACCGCTTGTGCTTACAATCGGTTTTCTTTTTTTATGCTTGAAAACGACTGTTGCCCAATTGCCAACGGAACGTTTTGGCAACCCCAATGGAACTGTAACACCTGAAACTGATTCTACTCAATCAGATGTAGAGATTGATACCGCTAATATTGTCTCGTTTTTTCCGCACAATCCAGCCGTTACTTTTCCTGAAAATGACTCGTTGCTCAATAATTATTTTCACCAATACACCCCGACGCGGCGGCGGGCACTCGATTATTTTAACCTCGGTATGCCTTCTACGGCAGCCTACCCCTCAGTATATCAGCCCTCTTTTCGACGTGGTTTAGATATGGGTTTACATGCGTTTGATGTTTATGAAATCAAAAATTCAGACATCCGTTTCTATCAGCAAACCAAGACTTTAACCGATGTTTTTTATTCCGCTGCGAGTCAAACGAATGGTTCTTTCATGGCTAAATTCAGCCGTAATTTTGCAAATGATGTTCATTTGTCCATTGATTATAATCGTTTATGGAATTCTAATTTGACAACTTTACCCAAAGTGGACAGCAAACTTATAGGTGGTACAGGCTATACTTATGATGTACCACGTGGTCGTTCTGTCGCTTTTGGCTTGGGTTTGTGGGTGCATCGTGAGCGATATGATGGTTATGCCACTTTTACTTCGAATATCGTGAATCAAAAAGACCAAGGCGGCATTCAAACTGATTCATTTTTTATAGCCCATAGTGAGGCAGGTCAATTGACGACGATTGTACCAACGCCATTGCTCGATAATGCGACCACGCGACATGAAAAATATGAGTACAGCTATTTGCAATACCTCAAATTGCGTAAAGACTCAACAGGCACAAAGCGCAACTTTTTAGCCTCGCATCAAATCACTTATCGCAGTGCCAAATATCGGTCAAGTGATGCTTTTGCCAACAACACACCGGTTGAAATTGATTCCGTTTTTTATGGCTCTTTGCTGAATGATAGTCGGGGCGTTCGTTTTTTTCTACAAGAAAGGATGATTGAAAATGTTTTTAACCTCAGCACTTCACGGCTTCGTACCGTTGATTCGACTCAAAAAGTAAAACTTTCTACTCAAAATGATTGGTTTGAAGTCGGTATCAGTCATCAGTTCCACAATGTCAATCAAGAGTTAGGTGCGCGCAATTTTAACAATGTTATACTGAGGGGTCGTTGGAACTTCACACCCAACGACAATTTGAAGGTCGAAACCTATGCCCATTTCAATATCTTGGGCTACAACATAGGCGATTATAGGTTGAGTGGTGAATTGTTTTACAATTTAAAAAATATCGGAAGTTTAACCATAAAAGGCATAAATCAACTTTATGAGCCTTCATTGATCCAAGAGAATATTGTTATCACGCAGCGTCCTTTTTGGGAAAATAATTTTAAAAAGATACTTGAAACCAATCTTTCGGGTACTCTATCAGTGCCCAAAATAGGTTTTGAAGGCACTTTCGCTTATTCTCTTTTGAATAACTATGTTTATTTTGATAAAAATATAAAACCGCAACAAGCCAATGCCCCCCTCAGTATCGTGCAGTTAATTTTGACTGAAAACGTTAAAATAGGCAGATTTCATTTCGATAATACGATTGCATTTCAAAAACCAACGGAAAACTTCATTCGTTTACCAGATATTTATTCAAAAAACAGTCTTTATGTAGAAGGAAAAATATTCAAAAAAGCGATGTTGGCGCGTGTAGGTTTTGATTTGCGGTATGCGTCGGCTTGGTTTGCACCTGCTTATATGCCTTTGACGGGTCAATTCTATGTTCAAGAAACGAGTACCGTCGCACCGCATCCTTCACTCGATGCCTTCTTATCTTTTAAGGTGCAGTCATTCCGCTTTTTTGTAAAAATGGAAAATCTTTTAGGCGCATATACAGGTAGTCGGTATTATCAAATCTACAATTATCCAGTGCCAGAAGCAACTTTTAGATTTGGTATCAGATGGCGGCTTTTGAATTAAAACGAAAATCCCCGCTTCGAACAAGTCGAAACGGGGATTTTTTATTTGCTAAACTATTGAAAACTAAATAATTAGATTAGTTACAAGGTAAACCAAGTGATTTCAAAGTTTCGCAGTTCAAGTTACCAACAGGTAAACCTTTGTCTTGCTGATATTTAGTCAAAGCTGCTTTAGTACGTGCACCCATGATGTCGTCAGTTGGACCAGGGTCATAACCACGGTCTTTCAACGCTTTTTGGATAGAACGAACAGTTGCACCTGTTACTTTGTCACCGCAAAGAACTTCTCTCCATTCAGAGAAACCACCGGCTTTAACTAAGCGACGCTTAGTGACAGTTGCATACTCAGCAGGAATTGCTGTTTCACGAACTTGAGGACCAGCAGTTGCAGCCTTTTTCGTGATAGTTGAATATTGAGCAGGAATTTCTTCTTCTTTATAAGAAGCAGGTGTTTTTACAACTTGCTTTGTAACAGTTGCATATTGCGCAGGAATAACTTCTTCCTTTGTTGTAGCAGGTGTTTTTACAACTTGCTTTGTAACCGTTGCATACTCAGCAGGAATAACTTCTTCTTTTACAGAAGCAGGTGTTTTCACAACTTGCTTTGTAACAGTTTTGTATTCAGCAGGAATCACCTCCTCTTTTACAGAAGCAGGTACTTTAACAACTTGCTTTGTAATCGTTTTGTACTCAGCAGGAATGATTTCCTCTTTTACTGTCGCAGGTGCTTTAACTTTAGTAACTGGGCGAGTTGCCATTTTAGCAGGGATTGGTGTTTTTACAACACAACCACTGTTCGCTACACCAGAATTGTCGCAACCTTTGTTAACTTGCTTTGTAACTGTTTTGTAATCAGCTGGAACTTCAACCAAACACCAAACCAAACAGTCGTTAGGGTCAGCAGACAAACATTCTTTTGTCGCTTGTTTTTTCACCCACTTAGTTGTTGCAGGAGAAACCATCATTTTTTCAGTAACCGTTTCGTACTTAGGCGTAAGAATTTTTACTGATTCACCTGCTGGTTGCGCTTCGTATTGTTCCGTAATTGTTTCGTAAGAAGCAGGTACTTCAATCATACGCTTACTTTCTGGCTTAGCAATGATTTTTTCAGTAACTGTTTCGTAAGAAGCAGGTACAGGAATCATACGCTTAGACTCTGCTTTTGCAATAACTTTTTCTGTAACCGTTTCGTAAGTAGCTGGTACAGGAATCATGCGCTTAGACTCTGGCTTCACCATTACTTTTTCTGTAACTGTTTCAAAAGTTGCTGGCATCGTAATGATGCGCTTGCTTTCTGGCTTCACCATCATTTGCTCTGTAACTGTTTCATAAGTTGCAGGAACAGCAATGATGCGCTTAGAAGCTGCTTTTGACAAAACTTGCTCCGTTTTAGCTGCATATTGCGCTGGAACTTGGTCATACTTAACAGAAGCGGGTTTCACTTCGATACGCTCAGTTACTGTTTCGTATTGGTCTGGTATCATACATTTCGCATAGCACTTACCGGGCTGTGCATTAGGAGGCGTATCGCCTGGTTGAGCCATTACTGCAACTGTGCTTAAACAAAAAGCTGCAGACAAGATCATGTTGAATATTCTCATAATTCTGAGTTTGATTTAAAGAATTTAATTAGATAATTTTAAAATTTATATTTTGCAATTCGTATTGCCAAAGTTGATTTCGATACATTATTTAAAAAGTGCCTTTCTATAGAGTTTTGTCATAAGAATTGAAAACTTAAGACTTGAAAGAATGGGCAAAATTATAAATGTTTTGGAAAGCAAAGGTAATGTTTGGTCACAATTTTAGAATTCAATTCATAATCCATACTTTCACTAATGGGCTTAATGTCGCCATTTTTGAATAAAATTTTAATCTCATCCTTTATGTTATTATATGTCAAATTGCTTTCTTCCCCTGTAAAGACCAAATAGTTCATGTCCGTATTAAAAGGCACTTTTTTAGATACCTGCTTAAGCACACCTTCCACGATGCTTTGTTCAAAAGGTTTGTTTTTTAATTCTAATTTAAAAAGTTTCCTGTCCAATATGCTTTTGGACAAAAAAGATAAAATGAAGTCACTATTGTTTGTCCACATTTTAAGTGATGCAATGATGTCGTAATCGTCTAATTTGGCAAAACGCTCAACCAATTCTTTCATATTCTTTTTATGCCAAATGGTATTTTTCTGATCAAGCAGCTCATTCAATTGTCCAAAACTTTCCAAAGACACCCCCTCAGTATTGATTAAATATTTAGCCCGTTCCAAGGTTTTTGTCAGCATACGTTCGGCAGAAAGAACAGTTTTGTGTAAATAAACTTGCCAGTACATCAGCCTTCTTGAAATGAGGAATTTTTCAATCGAATAAATACCTTTTTCTTCAACCACCAACTCACCATTCGCAACATTCAGCATCTTTATAATACGATCATAACCGATAACACCTTCTGAAACACCCGTAAAAAACGAATCCCTATTCAAGTAATCCATTCTGTCCATATCTAACTGGCCACTCACTAATTGGTGTAGAAACCGTTTCGGATACTTGTCTTGAAAAATAGCCAATGCGACTTGCAGTTTATTGTCGAACTCCTCATTAAGTTCATTCATAAATGCAAGAGACAAATCCTCATGATGTATATCAATTATGGTGTGTTCCAAAGTATGAGAGAATGGTCCATGCCCTATGTCGTGTAGTAAAATGGCAATACAAACCCCTTCTGATTCTTTTTCTGTAATTTCTATGCCTTTCTGTCGCAATACATCCACAGCCTGCGTCATCAAATGATAAGCACCCAGAGCATGATGAAACCTTGTATGGTGTGCGCCTGGATATACATAATATGTCAAAGCTGTCTGAGCGATACGTCGTAACCGTTGAAAATACGGATGATCAATCAAGTCCAAGAGAACACTTGGCTTCGGAACACTGATGAACCCATAAACGGGGTCATTGAAGATTTTAACTTTGCTTGTCATAGCCGTTTTTAACGTCGAACAAAAGTAAGACACTGAACTGAGAAAACTAACAGAAAAGGTGGTTTTTTTTTAAAAAATATACTAAAAAGCAGTAAATTTAATAAAAATATATGAAAAATAAAAATGAAAATTATCGTTTGTTCAACTGCTTTGAGAGTCGTTTAGACATAAAATTTAATAAACGCAAAAGAGGCATATTATTTCACTTTGCGTTTATAAAACTTTTAATAATCAATAATTTATCTAATAACATTACAAAAAAATATTAAGATTTGCTTCAATCAACTAAAACAATTCTTTTACTAAAAAAAGTAAAGCCATTCTTTATGCAAACAATGTATTGACCAGAAGACAGAGATGAAATATTAATGTTTTCAATTTGAGCATTCAATTTTTTCACAAAAACCAATTGCCCAAAATGATTATATATCTCAACTGATTCACCATTCTCAATGGTCAAAAAACCCGTTGTTACTGAGGGGGTCATTTTTATTTTTGTTTTTTCTTCAAAAAGAATACTCACAACTTTAGAATAATCCTTTTTGTTGTCAACACCCATGTCAGCATTCATTTTTAAGCGGTAATAATGTGTGGAACTCGTTGGTTTTTCGTCATCAAAAACATACAAACTGGCGCGACCGTATGCTTTGACCTCTCCTATCTTTACAAAATCAAGCGGCATTTCTTTTGTACTGCGCTCAATATCAAAAGACTTGGTATTCGTTTCAGAAGCTGTTTCCCATGTCAACTGCACCCCACCACGCTCTGTTTTCTTGGCTTTTATATCAACTAATTCGACTGGAATAATAGATGGTGTCAGCGCAACATCTTGCAACGTTATGCTGCCATTTGCCAGCACAATGCCTGTTATTGTCTTCGAAACATAACCCGTTTTAGCATACGTCACAGAAAATGTACCCGCTGTCACTTGCCCCGTATAATAATTGCCTACGTTATTAGATACCGCTTTTTTGTCCATATCTGCCGAGTTAATCTTCATACTGACACCCGACAAAGGTAGCCCTGTTGCCATATCCGTCACCAAGCCTTCGAGATAACATGCCCGAACATACTGAGGGGTCAAAACAAAAAGTCCTTGACCTGTGGTGTAGTTAGAAACAATCAAATTGCCCGACGGTAAGTAAGGATAAACACCCCAAGCTCCTGCAAACACAGCTCCTGAACCATCGTAAGTATCGTATTGCCCAACCTGCACAAGGTTTTGAGGGCGGTGTGCATCTACGATTGTCACTCCTTCAGTGTACCAAGAAGTCACTAAATAGTCATTCAACACGTGCGTATTATGCACAATTGCATTCTCAACCGCTGGAGAGCGGATTTTATCTAATAATTTAATACTCAATGGATTAGATACATCATAAGCTGCAACATAAGACGCGGCTCTTTCATCAGTCGTAAAAATGGTTTTACCATCATCGGAACGCCAAGTATTGTGTGTGAAAGTCGTTGGCGTGGTTTGTGTATTGACAACGACTGGAGCCGTTTTGTTTCTAAAATCAATAATCGAAAAATAGCCCGCATATATATGACCACCATATAGTGTATCGTTTATAGCAAAACCATCATGTATATAGTTGCCATTGTAGTTCCCAACATAACGAGGATTCCAAGGGTCTGTTTTAATATCCAATACAACTGCCCCATTTACACTTGTATTAACACCGTTGATTAAAACCGTGCTACTGCCACCAAAAGCATAAAGAAACCCCTTCAAAGTGTCAATATGAAGCGAATGAATGTTATTGATACTCACCAAATTCCCATCCGGCCCTTTAAAACTCTTGACATCCACATCTGGAACAGGTAAACTCAACTTCGTCAAATCTATAATTTGCAAGCCTTGACCTGCCACCTCCGTCGTCACATAAGCATAATGTTGATAAACTTTAATCTCACGCCAAACGCTGTTCAATGCAGTGACTTGCTTTAAAAGGAGAGGCGATGTCGGGTTAGTCACATCCACAATACCCGTCCCTGTTTGATTCCCGACCAAGGCATATTCCTTACCATTTGCAGCATAACCACAAATATTGGCGCAAGTTTGACCAGCAAAAGGCAAGTTAGATCGAAACTGAATATTAACAGTAGGGCTAAGCTGCGCTTGGCAAGCCACCGAAAAAACCAGAAAAACAAGCGTCCAAATTGATTTCATGCGAAACAAGATTATTAAATGATGAAAAAATGTCTCTAAAATCTAAATCTTAAAAAAAAATGCCCCCCCTCAGTATAAAGACCAAAAGAAAGCATTTTCTTATCTGCAAATATAAGATTATTCGAAATGATTAATCGCTTAATTTCAACACTTTGATAAATGCCGTTTGCGGCACTTCTACCTTACCAAACTGACGCATTTTCTTTTTACCTTCCTTTTGTTTTTCCAAAAGCTTACGCTTCCGCGAGATATCACCGCCATAACACTTAGCCGTAACGTCTTTACGCATCGCCGAAATCGTTTCACGTGCAATGATTTTAGCACCGATAGCCGCTTGAATAGGAATCGTAAACTGATGTTTTGGAATCAATTCCTTTAGTTTCTCACACATACGCCGACCGACATACTCTGCCTTCGAGCGATGAACGAGTGCCGAAAAAGCGTCCACATTTTCACTATTCAGTTTAATATCCAATTTAACCAAATCCGTTTCGCGATAACCAATCGGATGATAGTCGAACGAAGCATATCCTTTTGAAATAGATTTTAATCTATCATAAAAATCAAATACAATTTCAGCCAAAGGCATTTCAAAAACCAACTCCACACGTTGCGGGGTGAGGTAGTTTTGTTTCATCAAAAAACCACGTCTATCTAAACACAAACTCATAATTGAACCAATAAAATCAGGTTTTGTAATGATTTGCGCATTGATAAAAGGTTCTTTTGCATATTCCAACGATGATGGGTCGGGCAATTCAGCAGGTTGACGCACGATAAATTCCTCTGCATCCCGCTTCGTCGTTTTAGCGAAATACGATACGTTCGGAATCGTCACGATGATGTCTTGGTCAAATTCACGACGCAAACGTTCCGTCACAATTTCAAGATGCAACATACCCAAAAAACCACAACGGAAGCCAAAACCAAGCGCAGCAGACGATTCTGGTTCAAAAACCAATGACGCATCATTGAGTTGCAACTTCTCCAAAGAGTCGCGCAAATCCTCAAAATCGTCGTTGTCAATCGGATAAACCCCTGCAAAAACCATCGGTTTCACCTCTTCAAACCCTTTTACGCCTTCCAAACAAGGGCGCGTTGCCTTCGTTATCGTATCGCCCACCTTAATTTCTTTCGCTGACTTGACACCTGTAATGATATAACCGACATCGCCCGCTTGCAACTCCATTTTTGGCATCAATGTCATTTGCAAAATCCCTATTTCATCAGCATTATAATCATTACCTGTATATACAAAACGTACCTTATCACCTTTCCGAAGCGTTCCGTTCATGATACGGTAATAAGCGATAATACCACGAAATGAATTGAAAACAGAATCAAAAACGAGACATTCAAGCGGTGCTTCAGGGTCGCCTTTCGGCGCAGGCACACGCTCAACAACAGCATTCATAATGTCTTGAATACCAATACCTGTCTTGCCACTTGCCAAAACAATATCCTCTTTCTTACAACCTATAAGCTCAATGATTTGGTCAGAAACCTCTTCAATCATTGCCGCTTCCATATCTATCTTATTTAGAATCGGAATAATTTCAAGCTCATGTTCCAATGCCAAAAAAAGATTTGAAATCGTCTGTGCCTGAATACCTTGCGTCGCATCAACAAGCAAAAGCGCCCCTTCACAAGCTGCAATTGAACGCGAAACTTCATAACTAAAATCCACGTGACCAGGCGTGTCTATCATATTAAATACGAAGCGTTCACCATTCGTATGGTCATAATACATTTGAATCGCATGACTCTTTATTGTAATGCCGCGTTCACGCTCCAAATCCATATCATCAAGGGCTTGTGATTGCATATCACGCTCTGAAATGGTTTTTGTAAACTCCAACAAACGGTCGGAAAGGGTACTTTTTCCGTGGACAATGTGTGCAATCACACAAAAGTTGCGAATATTTTTCTGATTACTCATTTATTCTTTATCATTTTACTTTCAAAAAGCGGCGCAAAGATAGCAAAAATTGCATCAATACTGAGGGGGTGTTTTATTGTTTTACAAAACGGATACAAAACCCTTTTGTTCGAAACAAAAAAAGCAACTCAAAAATAAACAGGACAAAGAAATCTTGGCAATTAACTTTTAGACTGTAATCCATAAATATACAAAATTTTTATCTTAAAATAAAAAAATAATACAACTCTATTTTTACGTAAAAATACGAAAATTTTGATTGAAAAAACAAAATATAACACTATAAAAACTGCCATTCCAGCCTGTCTATAACACTATAAACACCTTTCGTAAAACCTTATGGGACAACGAGTTCTCAAAAATCTGAAATAATTTAATTACTAAAAATAATAATACATAAAATAGTTGCTGACATTGAAAGACAGTTGTTATGACATGTATTTTTTTATTTTTTGTTAAAAAAAATATTTAAAAA
>JANLQI010000044.1:0-3222 GCA_031367705.1 Saprospiraceae bacterium
GTTTTTTTTGTCATTCTGAACGCAGTGAAAGAATCTGTTTATATTGCTAATACAGATTCTTTCACTGCGTTCAGAATGACAAAATATCAAAAAGTATAAAATAAATCACATTCTATAAACGCGGTAAAACCTAATTTTACACCGCATTATTTTTCAAAAATAAAATTATGCAAAACGAAAAACAGAAGTACTTAGTTCCTTTTATACTCATCACGAGTTTATTTTTCATGTGGGGCATTGCCAATAATTTGAATGGCATTTTGATTCCACATTTAAGAAAGGCGTTGCAGTTGACCAATATGCAATCCACATTTGTGGATACGGCTGTATATATGGCGTATTTCCTCATGGCAATTCCTGCGGGCATGATTTTGAAGCGTTTTGGCTACAAAAAAGGCATTATTGCGGGTTTATTGGTGTTTGCAATAGGTGCTTTATTGTTTTTACCTGCGGCAGATAATCAGGCTTATAGCGTTTTTCTTATTGGCTTGTTTATTTTAGGTTGTGGATTAACTTTGTTAGAAACGGCGGCCAACCCTTATGCCACACGGCTCGGTGATACTGAGGGGGCAACGGCAAGGCTTAATTTGGCGCAATCGTTCAATGGTTTAGCGGTTTTTGTGGCACCGATTATTGGAACATTTTTCATTCTGTCGGGCAAAGAATACAGCAAAGAACAGATGTTGGTTATGCCAGAAGTGGATAAAATCGCCTACCTAACAGGTGAGGCAGCGTCGGTAAAAATGCCCTATTTGATATTAGCAGGTTTCTTGATTTTATTGGCCATTATCTTTTTCTTTATTGACTTGCCTGAGTTAGAAGAAAAAAGTGAAAACCAATCGAAAGGCGGCATTTTTGATACATTGAAATACAGTCATGTCAAATGGGCGGTTATTGCACAGTTGTTTTATGTGGGCGCACAAGTCTGCGTCACCAGTTTTTTTGTTAGAATGGCAATAGTAGGTGCAAGTGTTGATGAAAAAACGGCGGGCTATTATTTAGGTGTTTATGGTTTGTTATTTATGATTGGACGATTTGCTGGCACAGCAATTATGCGTTTTGTGAAACCGGAAAAACTGTTGAGCATTTATTCTGTTGCGTGCATTTTATTGAGTTCTATTGCCATTTTTACTGAGGGGAAGTTTGTCGTTTTGGCATTGGGTGGTTTAGGTTTTTTCATGTCGATTATGTTCCCAACAATTTTTTCATTGGGCATTGTCGGCTTGAAAGAAGAGACAAAACCCGCTTCTTCATTGATTGTTATGGCAATTATCGGCGGTGCTGTTTTCCCTGTTATTATGGGTAATATCATTGACCGTTCAGGCGATAATATTCAAGCGGGTTATATTGTGCCGTTGCTTTGTTACTTTTTTGTATTGTATTTCGGACTCGTAGGGCATAAGGTAAAAGCCACGGTTTAGTAATAAAATAGACACGAATTTCACAGATTACACGAATTTTTATTTAAAAAAGCGATGTGTTTAATTCGTGTAATCTGTGAAATTCGTGTCTCTCAAACATTTAAAATGAAAAGATATACCCTTGCGCTCGACCTCGTTGATGACCCAAAATTCATCACTGAATACGAGCAATACCACGAAAAAATCTGGGCAGAAATACGCGACAGTATCACCAGTTCTGGCATTACGGATATGGAAATTTACCGTCTCGGCAACCGTTTGTTTATGATTATGGAAACGACAGACGATTTTTCTTTTGATGAAAAAGGTAAAATGGATGCCGAAAATCCCAAAGTACAAGAGTGGGAAGCCTTGATGTGGAAGTATCAGCAAGCCTTGCCAATGGCAAAACAAGGCGAAAAATGGTTGTTGATGAATAAAATATTTGACTTAAAAACGCAATGAAAGTAGGCTTATTTGTTCCGTGTTATATTGACCAATTCTACCCAAAAGTAGCGATTGCAACCCTTGAATTGTTGGAAAAACATGGCTGCAAAGTCCATTTTCCGACAAACCAAACCTGTTGTGGGCAACCGATGGCAAACTCTGGTTTCGAGCATCTGGCGATGGGTTGCAATAATCTGTTCGTGGATAATTTCAAGGACTGCGATTATATCGTGTGTCCTTCGGGCAGTTGTACACTGCACATTAAGGAGCATTTGCACAGTGATACAGATGAAGGTACAGCCACTCAAATTCGTCAAAAAGTCTATGAATTGGTAGAATTTATGACCGATATTTTGAAAATTGAGACCATAAACGCTCATTTCCCACATAAAGTCGGTTTGCATCAAAGTTGTCATGGACAACGGGGTTTGAAATTGGCGCAAATGAGTGAATTGAACGCTGCGCCTTTCTCAAAACCCGAACAATTACTGAGGGGGGTATCTGGATTGGAATTGGTGAACTTGGAACGCAAAGACGAGTGTTGCGGCTTCGGTGGCACGTTCTGCGTTTTTGAAGAAGCCGTTTCTGTAAAAATGGGTAAAGACCGTGTTTTTGACCATACGAAAAATGGGGCGGAGTATATTACGGCGGGTGATATGTCTTGTTTGATGCACATGGAGGGGATTTTGAAACGGCAACAGAGCGCCGTTAAGATTATACATATTGCTGAAATTTTAAACGCTAAATAGATTATGAAATTTAACACATAGTCACATAGGGCACATAGCTTTTTATGTTCCTTACAGGACGACAAAAAGCTATGTGTTCTATGTGACTATGTGTTAAATTTCAATTAGTTGTGTTTTATAACTTAATTGAATATGAGCCAAGTCAGGCAAGACCACGCCACCCTCTCAAAAACCTTCAACAAAGACGAAGACCGTGTCAATTGGCACGACGAAACGCTTTGGTTTGTGCGCCAAAAACGCGACAAAGCGGCTTTTGCTTTGCCCGAATGGGAGTTTTTAAGAGAAACGGCTTCGGATATAAAGAACAATGTACTGTCCAATTTGCACGACTATTTGCTTGCATTTGAAGCAAAAGCACAGCAAAATGGCATCATTGTGCATTGGGCAGCCGATAGCGATGAACACAACCACATCGTTCATTCAATCCTCAAAAAGCATGGCGTGACGCAAATGGTTAAGAGCAAATCTATGCTCACTGAGGAGTGTCATTTGAATGATTATTTAACAAAAAATGGCGTTGATGTGATTGATACGGACTTGGGTGAGCGCATTGTCCAAATGCGTGAAGAGCCGCCGAGCCATATTGTTATGCCCGCCATTCACTTGAAAAAAGAAGAAATTGGCGA
>JANLQI010000498.1:0-16741 GCA_031367705.1 Saprospiraceae bacterium
GATTCGTTTTTTATTTTTTTTGCAAAAAAATAAAAAACGAATCAAATTTCTGTCTACTATACCTGAGCCTTTTTGATACAACCTCTTTATTTTTTAACAATTCGTTTAACTGCAGAACCTTCTTTTCCTTGTATTTTGACAAACAAAACACCTTTTGCGTAGTTTGACAAATCCAAATCAATAGGTGCATTATTCACCAATTTCCTTGATTCCAAAACTTGTCCAACAGCATTTTGAATGGTCAAATACTGAGGGGTCACTTGCGTGAAAGAAATCGTTGTTTTGCCTGATGTTGGATTAGGCGACACTTTAACAAAAGCGTCAATCGAAGGCTCGTCAGTAGCAGATTGAATGTCGAAACGCGTACCAGAGTTTAAAACCTCCTTAGTTGTAGCGTTTTGAACCCAGGCGACGACATAAATTTGAGATTCAGCCCAACCCGTAGTAATGGCATAAGGTAGGCTAAACGTTTGTAAAGTCGTCGTTGGTGTAACATCGAAACCGTTTTGACCCAATTCGCCACTATAAGCGATGAATTTGCGCAATACATTATAATGCACGCTTTCACCATTACTGGCATTGAAATTTATCTTTTTCTCAACAATAGCGACATACATCTTATAATTAGCCGTCGGAACAGTGCCAACAGCTTTGAGGGTCACAGTAGCTGTGCGGTTAGTACCAGTCGTTTCTGTAACTTTTACTTCGATTGGACTTGTGCCACTTGCTGCCGCATCAATTGTTGCATTTGTAATATCACCTGCACTGACCAAAGCCGCACCATTGAGGCTGGCACGTGGCGTGCTGAATAAACCATAAAAATCTTTGCGGGCATCTTGTTCCGTCTTATTCGCTTGATAAAAAGGACATTGTGGATAAGGAACGCTTGAATGTATGGCTATATGATGGATTTTAGTATTGGTTTCAACAGCAATACGTGAAAAGAAACCAGGGTTTTGCGAAGCACAGGTGCTGCAATAAGTGTTGGTAAAATGCTCAACCAAAACATACTTTTTTGCTTGCGCAAAACTTGTCGTAATGGTTAAGACAATAGCCAAAGAGAACGTTATTAGTTTTTTCATTATCATGATTTTTAATCGTTAAACAATTTTTTAAGCGTATCGTACAAAAAGCTGTCCGAAATGCGGCAGCCGTTTTCAAGCATTTTAAAAATTTCAACTTCACGTGGGTCGGAGTAATTTTTTTCAGTCTCAAAGAAAGAAATACCCCCCTCAGTATTTTGAAGGGTTTTTAACCAATTATCATCTTTTGTAAAATCAATGGCTGTATGTGTATCAGCAACCAAACCCAAAAGCTGTATTTTATCTTTTTCAAAATAAAAAACATGCAGTTCTTTAGGTGTCGCTTGTTTCAAATAATGTACCTTCATAAAGGTTTCTTCAAACATCAAGTCGCTGAAAATATCCACCAAACTCATGGCTTGTTCGGGTCTTCTTTCTTTCATTTTAGCCCAATCATCGCCAGTAATAGTGTTGGCGACGAGAAATTGGATGAATTTCTTTTCTAAAGGCGCAAGTTCCTCGTTCGTTAATCTTCTAAATTTCATACTGTTCAATCGTCTAAACGCTTGGTTTTGTCTATCAAAAAAGATGTTAAAGCACTAAATTACTGAGGGGGTTGTTTTGTTCAAACTTTGCAAGAGTGTTTGTACTCTACAAAACTTGTTTTAACATTGCACCCAGTTTCGCAATACAAATTTCTGTATTTTATTTCACAAAATTATCACAAACTCAATTCTATGTTACTTAATACGTTGTTAGTTGATTTGTCACTGCCCAATTTCGCTTCTGGCGATGTCTGGTTAAGCCTTATAACATTAACATTTTTGGAAATTGTTTTAGGTGTTGACAACATCATTTTTGTCTCCATTGTTGCCAATCAATTGCCGCATCGTGACCAAGCGAAGGCGCGAAACTATGGTTTGATATTGGCGATGCTATTCCGTTTGATTCTATTATTGGGTATCGGTTTCATTTTATCTCTCGACCAACCTGTTTTGACCATTCCTTTTATGGGTGACAACGATGTTCCTTTGGGTTTGAGCTTCAAAGATATGATATTAGCGGCGGGTGGTTTGTTCCTTTTGTACAAAAGTACGATGGAAATACACCACAAATTGGAAGGTAAAAGTGAGGAAATTAAGTCAAAAGCTGATTCAACGATGACTTCTGTTATCATTCAGATTTGTCTTGTAAATATTGTTTTTTCCTTCGATTCTATCCTCACAGCGATGGGTATGACGCAAATTGTGTCTGTGATGATGATTGCTGTCATTATTTCTATCTTAGTGATGATGGCGTTTGCTGGCCCGATTTCAAAATTCATCAATACCCACCCGACAATGCAAATGTTGGCGCTGTCGTTCCTAATTTTAATCGGTGTCATGTTGATAGCCGAAGGCTTTCATCAACACGTTTCAAAAGGGTATATCTATTTTGCAATCGCCTTTTCGCTAGGCGTAGAGATGCTCAATTTGCGTTTACGCAAAGCCAGCGATCGTGTTGTAAGGCTTAATGCCGTAGCGAAACCCGCAAACGAGCAACAAGAAGGACTTTAAAATTAAGTAGGTATAGTAAACAGAAATTGAAATAAATGTATATTTTTTTTTGCAAAAAAAATATACATTTATTTCAATTTCTGTTTACTATACCTCAGTCATTCACCATTAAATTATTCACCATTCACCATTACAAATATGCTATTCAGACGCAACAATCTTAACATCGGTATCGGACTCGGCATGATAGTGCCCATAATCGTTTTTGGACTACTATCAAGCATCATAAGCCTTTCAGGTTTACAATTTAAAGCCAGAACTTTGGCACTTATTGCCATCTGTTTGAACATGCTGATTGTTCAAATGTTTAGAAAAAACAGAGCCAATGAATCCATCAGAGGTGTTGTTTTGGCAACCGTTGTGATGGCCTTTGTGTGGTTTGCTTGGTTTTATAAGGATATTTTGGCAGAATGGTAATCAATTATTTAAGACCACTGATTTGACTGATGCGACTGGTTTACGCTGATTTTTTCTAATCTCGTATGGAACTAAAAATCAGCGTAAACCAGTCGAATCAGTCAAATCTGTGGTCTCCAAAAAAACATTCATGGACGATAACGCCATTTTTTGGGATGAACCCATGTTCGACACCGTAAATATCGCCGAAGCATTCAACGCAGACGATATGTCCTACATGGAGTGGGAAAATATGTTGGCAACAGGCTGGCGGCACAATGCTATGATGTTTTTTAGGGTGAGTTCGCAATTACATGATGATGGCAGTCGGCTTGATGTTTTACCGCTTCGGTATCAGTTGAATCAGTTTGAAATGACGAAAAGCCAACGCAAAGTATGGCGCAAAAATCAGGACTTGACCTTCAAATTAGCCCCCCTCAGTATCAGCGACGAAATGCACTTTATGTTTGACCAACATATCCAAAGGTTTAAATCGAATGTGCCTCATTCCATTTTTGATTTTGTGTCTCATGTCCCGAATAAGCCTTTTCCGACCTATCAATTTGAGGTTTATAAACAAGACAAACTCATCGGCTGCACTTTTGTGGACATCACACACCATACATTAAGCAGTACTTACGCCATGTTTGACCTTAATGAATCAAAACGCAGTCTCGGCATTTTTACCATGTTGTTAGAAATGGTGTATGCTTTGACCTATAAAAAGACTTTCCATTACCCCGGTTATGCCTACTTGCAACCGTCATACATGGATTATAAAAAACAGTTCGCTGGCGCAGAATATTTTGATTGGCTAACCATGAGTTGGTTTAAATTGTAATAATGAAATACTACATCATAGCAGGAGAGGCTTCTGGCGATTTACATGGCTCAAACCTCATAAAAGCCTTGAAAATCAAGGACAAAGACGCGGTTATTCACGCTTGGGGCGGTGACATGATGGCGACTGAGGGGGCTGTTTTGCGGAAGCATTATCGCGATTTGGCGTTTATGGGTTTCCTTGAAGTCATCAATAATATTGGGACGATATTCCGAAACATTGCTTTTTGTAAAAAAGACATTCTCGAATTTGAACCCGATGTCATTATCTTCATTGACTATCCAGGTTTTAATCTACGGATAGCAAAATGGGCAAAAAAGCAGAATTTCAAGACCTTTTACTATATTTCTCCTCAAATTTGGGCGTGGCATACCTCACGGGTTCATGGCATCAAAGAATGTGTGAACAGAATGTTTTGCATCTTACCTTTTGAAAAAGACTTTTATAAGCAGTTTGATTACGACGTGGATTTTGTCGGGCATCCTTTGCTCGATGTCATTGCGAACGCCCCCAAACCAACGATTGAAGATTTTAGACAAGAAAACGGTTTAGATGAACGTCCTATCATCGCTTTATTGCCGGGTAGTCGGAAACAAGAGATTGAAAAAATGTTGTCTATTATGCTGACCGTTCAGCCGCATTTCCTTGATTATCAATTTGTTGTGGCAGCAGCATCTGCTCAAACATTGTCTTCTTTCGATATTTTTTTAGAAAATACTGAGGGGGTCAAAATTGTTCAAAATCAAACCTACGCTTTGTTGCAACATGCAACCGCGGCTTTAGTCAAGTCAGGTACTTCAACTTTGGAAACCGCTTTGTTTTGTGTACCCGAAGTGGTGTGTTACAAAGGTTCAAAGTTCTCTTATGCGATTGCCAAACGGGTGATTAAAGTCAAATACATCTCCCTTGTCAATTTGATTGCAGATAAAGAAATCGTCAAAGAGTTGATTCAAGAGGATTTGAACACAGAAAATTTAGTCATTGAATTACAAAAAGCGATTGACAATCAAGAAACAATCAAAAAAGACTACGCTATACTGAGGGGGCTGTTGGGCAATGCAGGAGCGAGCGACAAGACAGCTGAATTGATGTGGCGATATTTGAATAAGAAATGATGAATGATAAATGATGAATGATGAATTTGCAGAACTTTGACTTTTATTAGTTCTGTGAAACGAAGTTTGATACTTTATTTTTTGAACTTTATACTTTCTGGTACAAACTTTCCGAAAATTGTGCAATGAGCTGGTTTTCAACGCTTTAAATTATCCATTATCAACTATCCATTATCCACTAAGCATAAAATAATGTCTGAAAACAAAATACTTAAAATCGGCATCACGGGCGGTATCGGCAGCGGCAAAACCACCGCTTGCCACATCTTTGAGACACTCGGAATCCCTGTTTATTATGCCGATGACCGTGCAAAGGCTTTGATGGTCGAGAACGAAGACCTCATAAAAGGCATCAAAAACCTTTTTGGTGAAGCCGCTTATTTGCCCGATGGTGCGCTTAATCGCAAACACATTGCCGATATTGCTTTCAATAATCCAGAGAAATTGAATGAATTAAATGCTTTGGTGCATCCTGCCGTTTGGCTCGATGGCGAGCAATGGCACAATGCCCAAACACAAGCACCTTACACCCTCAAAGAAGCCGCTTTGCTTTTTGAAAGCGGTGGCAATTTTCTTATGGATAAAATCATAACGGTTGTTGCGCCTGTCGAAACCCGTATTGAGCGTGTTTTACTGAGGGGGGGCGGTGCGTTGACAAGAAGCGATGTGGAAGCCAGAATTGCGAAACAATTGCCCGACGAAGAGAAAATAAAACAATCGGATTTTGTGATTTGGAATGATGGCGAACAGGCTTTGATACCGCAGGTTTTGGCGATACATCAGGTACTTTTAAAATGATGAATTTTCCTAAAGATTTCCTCGTGGTCTCTTACCATTTTGTTTTTTATAGTCTTGAATATGCTCTTCTTCGATTCTTTTCGCTTCTTTTTTGCCCGGGATATCGAGAAGTAATATCTGTGCAAAAAAACGCAACCAATTAACACCAAGATTAAGGAAATTGACTTGAACTTTCATTCTATTTGATTGACCTTCTTCGTCAATAGGGTCGTGGCTGATGCCATATTTAAAAACATCATCATCTACGGAATCTCGTATTTCGTATAGATGGTGCGGTTTGTAATTATCATTTGAGTTGCCGTGTCCTTTCATAGAATGTTATTTTTCCCAACCACCTTTATTGCTATAAGTTTCATAATTGTAAGCAGGTACAAACATAAACTCTTTCCCGGTTTTACGTTTATAGGCGTGCAAAGTCACATACAATAAGGGTTCAAAGGTCAAATCTTTGGGCATTTCTGATGGATTATTAAGCACATTTTGGTAAAAAACGCTACCATTTGCGACAACAGCGCATCGAGTGTATAAAAAATCATCAACCGATAAATAGCCTTCTTCGGGGTCGTCCAAAAAGACTTGTGCATGATTTCTTGTATCTAAATGCCACAGTTTTTCCGATAAAATATTTGCAAAACGATAAATATGCGCCAAAGGGCGTTTCTCTAAAATCTGTATCACAGGCTCAACAACGGCTGTATCGTCCCCTTCTTTTGACCAATCTAATTGTTCAATAATATCCCAAAAATCATTGGTGGTAAGACTTGCATCCGTTATAGATTTATCATGTACGTGTATTTCCACTTCGGAAGAAGCGAATTGACGTTTCAAATCATCGATAAACTTTGAACTCAATTCTTGAATATTCATTTTTAGAACAGCTGTCATCAATAATATTTTTTAATGTGAATAGTTATTTAAGGAAATTCATTCTAACAAAATTACGACTTTTTTCTTGAAATAGATATTCATCCTTATTTTTCTCTAAAAAAGCCTTGCAGCACGACAAACGGACTGCAAGGCTTTTTTAGGCTTTATACTGAGGGGGCCTCTTTCATTCTATTTCTATCTCATTTATCGCTTGCATCAATCTATCCGTCTCCGTTAGTGCGACAATGATTTTTTGATAATGCAGTATATCATCAAATTCTAAGGTGCGTCCTCGGCGGTCTTTCAACCATTTTTGGGCGGGTTGGTAGCCGCCGATATAAAACTGCCACGCAACCTCTGGTACATTATCAAAATATTGCGTGTCGTTGATGCACACTTTGCCATCTTGATACACGGGTTTTGTTACCTCATTATTGCCATCAATGGGATATTGAGTGATGTATTTTTCTACAATAGGGCTTTCCAATAAAAGTATTTGTCGCAACGCACCGCCCAACTTTACCAATTGCCAAAATGTCGCAGCATCTTTGGGGTAGGGGACTCGCGGGAAATCTATTTTCAGAAATTCCTTGTATTTGTCTCTATAATCGGGTGAATGGAGCACCGCATAGATATAATCCAACACATCTATGGGCGCAAAGGTTTGTTTATATTCATCTCGAAGTTCATCATTATTGTTGGCAAAACAGACATTTCCCGTTTCTTTTTCGGCGACAAATTGCAAACCGACCCCCTCAGTAATTTGCTGTAAAATGTCGGGATTTAGGTTCGGTGTTCTTGTTTGGGTTGAAAATAAATCTTTGGATTCAGAGTATAAATATAGTGGGAATATGTAATTCACTTCTCCTGTTTGAAGTGATACAGAACATCTTTCTGATATTTTATTTGAAATAAAAACGTGTTGAAAATCGAAAGATGTTTGTTGTCTGCAAGTCAACAAAGCTATGTTCTTTTTAAGCATATGTTTCATTATACCATCTCTGGGTCTTCCCATAAATCCGTTTGAAGCCCCTGTGTAAATGGTATATTTAAAATCAAAAGGTCTATAATCAATTGTGGTAATAATTGGATTGTTAGTTCTTATATCCTTTATAGCATTTTCAATTTTTTCAATTTTTTTAGCATTTAAATGATATTTAGAAATTATATCCGATGCTGTAAAGTCCTGTAAATTCTTTAATAATATTACTGCTTCTTGCCTCGAATTTTTAATTGCCAATTCATCAAATTCTGTTGCTAAACCTGCATTGTTTTGGAGAAATAATTCATCAATTTTAAAACCTTGTTCATATATTCCTCTATCTTTAAAATTCTTATTTACAAAAAAGAAATTAGGTTTATTGCTGTCCAAATCATTCCATTTGAATGATGTTAATGTGTTTAAATTTAAAAAATCATATTTAAATTCTCTTTTACCCTGTAAATCATAATGAAATACTTTACCTAATTCGTTTTTCTTTTTCTTTCCTGTTTTAATAAAAATATTAATGCTAACACCTTGCATAATGTCAAATACATTTTGGTCTGCTGAACCATCAGAGCAAACTTCTTTTTTCTTAGCATTACCGTGCAAATCAATAATATATATTTTATCAAAACTTTCAAGTAAATTCTTTCGCATTTGTCTATGAATTATACCATCAAGAAAACTATTATTAGAAATATAAGCCAACACCCCCTCAGTATTTTTATCAATAAAATGCTGCCCAAAACGAATAAATTTGATGTAATCATCAGAAAGCGGTTGAATATTTCTTTCATTCAAATCCTTTTTATAATCTGCCGTTAACGTTTCAATCCATTCACTTTTATTACTACTGCTCACACTATACGGTGGATTCCCAATCACACACATAACAGGCGCATCGCGTTTGATATGATTGGCTTCATTGGCTTCCGAACTCAACCAATTGGCGAATAAAGTGCCTGTGTCTTGGTGGTGTTCTTCCAAACTATTGGTCAAATAAACCCTTAACCTTTGAACCGTTTTAATTCCCCCTTCGGGGGTTAGGGGGGTGTAGCCCGTTTCTGTCAACAGCAAATCCAATTTCAAATGCGCCATGGCATAACTCGCCATCAACAACTCAAAACCATTGAGTCGCGGCAATAAATGCGTTTCGACATAATTGCTCCAAATCCCTTGCTGCCCTTCAAACTTTTGATGAATGTGTTTCACGACTTCGGCAAGGAAAGTTCCTGTACCTGTGGCAGGGTCGAGTATTTGTACTTTATGGACTTCTTGCTCTATGGTTTTGGTATTGTTTGTATAACGCCTGTCGGTGGCTTGTAGATTGACTTTTATCTTCGTTTTGCTGGTATCCGCCAATCCGTTGGGCAAGTCAAATTCTGTTTTTAAAATATCATCCACCGCCCGCACAATGAAATTGACAACGGGCGCAGGTGTGTACCACACGCCACGGGCTTTACGCAATTTCGGGTCGTATTCACTTAGAAACGTTTCATAAAAATGGATAATAGGGTCTTCCATTTTAGTGGATTTGCCGTAGTTTTTTAAAATATCGGCAACATTACAAGCCAAAAATATATCTACCAAACTGTCCACAATCCATTTGATGCGGTCATCAATATCGGGCCCTGCAATATAGCCAAAGAGTTTGCGTAAAAAAGGATTGGATTTAGGAATCAATTCAGCCGCTTCTTGTCGGCTAAAAGTCGGTAAAGTCGGGTCATGCAACCTTGCGGCAAACATACCATAAGCAATGGTTTGTGCATAGACATCGGCAAAACCTTTGGGCGTAATATCGTGAATCAGAATATGCTTGAAAGCCGTCATTTGGTCTTTAAGCGTACTGTCTTCGTGGTGCGTTTCATCGCTTATCAAGGCGCGTTCAATCACTTCCGACAACAACCGCGCTTTACCCGCCATCATTTCAGCGAGTTTTTTAGAACTTTTAATGGTTTGACCAATATGCGTACAAAAATCTTTTATGAGATTGGTGAAATTGTCAAAGTTCTCGGCAAGCGGTTGTATGCCTTTATCGGACAGCACGCCAATACTGACTTTGGTGATAAAAACGCCTTCGCGATACAAATGAAAATCCAAATAATCAGTAAAAATAAGGTTGTTCAAAGAGGATTTATAGCGGTCGAATTGTTCTTTATTGCCCGTTTTCTTCAATCCATCGAGGTCTTTATCGCCAATATTCTTAGCTTCAATGAAACCCACAGGAATCTCTTTTTTGGTAAGAATATAATCGGGTGCGCCACAGGATTGTCGTTTGGGTTCATTTGTGGCTTTGACATCTTTAATCAAACTCTCTAAGAGTTGTTGTAAATCACCTCTAAACGTATGCTCAGTGGCATTGCCTCGATTGTATCGGTCGTTAATATTTTGGATGTATTGGTCTAAAGTCATAACTTAATGGATAATGGATAGTTGATAATGGATAATTCAAAGAGTTGAAAATCAGTTTGTGATACAATACTTTTTTGGCAAACCATTTTCAATTGAGTTTAACATCTAAGGTTGTAGCTGTCCACAAAGATAGATTTTATAAATAAACAAAAAATCATTGTTGTAAAAATGTGATTAATAATTTTTTAGACATTCGCATAACATGCGTTTGTATATGCACATCAGTTAAGGAAACGTAATTCAATAAATTCTATCATAAAATAGACCTTTATGTGATGTTTTGAAAAGAAGATAGATGTGAGTCGTGGGGAATACTGCGACCCACCGATTGAAAGTCGGTAGTTTCAAGATGTTAGATGCTGTTTGAAGCCTGTTTCAAGTCCTTTTTTTACCCAAAAAACACATTCATTTTTATTCGACTTTCTGTCACAAATAACAAAAAAACTATTTTCAAACCGTAAACAAAGACCCCCTCAGTATAATTCCCCAAAACTCAAGCTAAAAGACATACACACATTAGTTCTACTTTGGTATTCTAAAAATCCCGAAGGGATTGAACATGAATAACCACGAATGAAAATCGGGGGAGACGGTATGTGAGTGCTATAATCACGAAGGGATTGAACAAAAGGTTATTCAAATTCAACGCTTTCAGCGTTATTTAACGTCATTTATCATTGTCCCCGAATTTCATTCGGGGCTATTCATGTTCAATCCCTTCGGGATTTTTAGAGTACCAAAGTAGAATTAGAATCATTCATTTTGATGAAATTTTCATTTTGTCAGAAGCAATAGCCTATTTACAACGTGCAAGCGGTCATTTACAAAAGCAATAGCTTATTTACAGCGTGCAAGCGGTCATTTACAAAAGCAAAGACTTATTTACAGCGTGCAAGCGGTCATTTACAAAAGTAAAGGCTTATTTACAGCGTGCAAGGGGTCATTTACAAAAGCAAGGGCTTATTTACAGCGTGCAAGCGGTCATTTACAAAAGCAAGAGCTTATTTACAGCGTGCAAGGGGTCATTTACAAAAGCAAGGGCTTATTTACATCGTGCAAGTGGTCATTTACAAAAGCGAGGGCTTATTTACATCGTGCAAGTGGTCATTTACAAAAGCAAGGGCTTATTTACAGCGTGCAAGCGGTCATTTACAAAAGCAAGAAGCCTTAAATCATCACTCCATTAAGAATAGAGGTTAGAAAAAGCGCGGTAACAGAATGTGCCGTTAAAATTTTATATGTCACGAAAATTTATAAATTGACATTTTAATTAAAGTATAAAAAGACAAATTGACCTTATTAATTAACAATTGTAGGACGACAACAGACATAAAAAAAGGACTTAAAAACCTTTTCCATGTTTTAAAAAAACCTACAATATTATATCATTAACTTAAAGTATAAATCGTATGAGTTTCATTAATTGTACCGCTATCAAGCGGGTTAAACAAGACGAGTTCAAGACCTTTGCCGACACGGTCTATGACAACATGAACGGTAAGCCCGTTTACGCACCTTTCCAAGCCGCTGTGACGGCTATGAATATCGGTGCAGAGGCTTTTCAAGCCGCACTTATCAAAAGCAAAGGCAGGGCAACGGAGGCCGTGAATGCCAAAGATGCCGCCAAAGAAGAACTGTACACCCTTTTGGTGCGCATTGCTAAACTGATGGATGCCGAATGGCAATCCAATGAGCAAGACACATTGAAAAAGGATGCGGGTTTTACGCTCAACAAAGTGCCTGAACGTCAGAATGTTACTTATGTCTTGCCGCCTACCAATTTAAGGGTTTATAATGATGTCCGCCGTGGTGTTGTCATCACAGAATGGGACAAAGCGGCAAACGCTGTGACGACGGCTTTTGAAATCCAACTCAACGATGAACCTTGGCAAAATGGTTTGTACAACGAGGGTAAAAAAATGGAATTGACTTTTCCTTTTGGTTCTAAATTGGTGGTGCGTGCAAAAACGATTGGTCCTAATTCATTGAAGAGTGATTCTGTACAGTCCGTAGAAGTGATGGTGTCGTGATTTGTTTACATCAGATGAAAATGCTGCAAAAGAAAAGCCTTGCAAAACGCCCAAAACGTTTTACAAGGCTTCTTTACTGAGGGGGTGTTTTTTAGTAAGAACAATGAAAAAATAAAAAGACAAACTATTTTTGTCCATTCATCATTCATTATTTCCTATTCGTTTTTGTCCTGCTTATCGTGCTTTTGTTTCGCAATCCGTTTGCTGGCTTTATCTTGTTTTTTATCCAATTTAGCTCGTTCAGCAGGTGTGACAGTGCCATCGGATTTGGCTTTTGTTTCTGCATGTTTGATGTGTTTTTGGTTTTTGACCAAACGTTTTGTTTCTGCTTTGTTCAGTTCACCACTTTTCACGCCGTCTTTGATGCGTTCTTTTTGAATGTCTTGGCGTTTGTCAACGACAGGAGTGGATTGTGCATTTGATGCAATGGCGGTACCGCAAACGAAGAGTGCTGCTACAAGAATCTTTTTCATTTTAATTGTTTTTAAACATTAGATAAAAAATAAGATTTTTACTGAGGGGGTGTTATGCTTCGCTTTTGAAGCGATACAGAAATAGACTTAGAGATTTAAGTTAAGTTTATTCCGACCTTAGTGGTTTAGGATTTGTTTAACAAAATAACCCTTTATGGCTTCAAACTTAACGGTTTTTAACATAAAATGGTGAATGGTGAAATTAAATAAATAGAAAGTAATTCACCATTCACCATTAATTTAAAGCCCCGGTATTTGTTTATTCCTAAACGCATCTATGAACAAACGGTAATCAGTGCGCACGCACTCTGCGTAAGACTGACCAAAATTAGCCAAATACTCAACGAATTCGGATTCATGCCCATCTAAAACGCCCTGAATAGCAGCTTCTGTGGAATAATCAATGAGCGTTTGGTCGCTGTCAACGTCGGAAACGCAATGGATTTTGGCAACACTGCGCCCCAAACTTTCAACCACTTGCAAAATATCGTCCATGTCATTGATGTCGTCCCATTCGAGGTCAGCCGTATAGGGTGAAACTTCTGTTACAAACATGCCTTTACCGTCGAAAGTCGCATGACCTAAGAATGGGTCGGCATTGGCTTGTAATGCCCGTTGCGAAACTGCGGTGCGGTGTCCTTCATGGATGAAATAGGCATCTACTCTTGGGTCATTGACATATTTTGCTGCCGCAGACAATTGTGCGTGTTTCATAGATATGAGGATGTCATTCTCTAAAGCTTCCGTTTCGCCTTCGAGCAAAATACTGATGATTAGTAAACCCGCAGAACCAATTCCTAAGCCTTTGCGTCGAGCGATGGACTTGACATCGTAAGTAATTTTAGATCGTTTTTTGTTTTCTGGAATGGTATGAAAATACTCTTCCATAGCGGCTTCCACTTTCTTTTTGTCTGCATCTGAGAGCTGAATAAAGTTTTTATTGTTCTTAAAACGGCGGTCACCTTCAATGATATCCGTTTCGTAGTCCAACAAACGGACGCGAGTGAGTTGGCGTGCTTGTCGCAAAATATCCAAAATGACCCCCTCAGTATTGGCGAGTGTGAGGGCGAAATCTTTGTCGTGACCAGCGGCAAAACGGGCGACTTGTCGGGCATAACTTTGTGCAGCCATTTTGACAATGTCTCTGATTTCAATATCGGACAAGGCTTTTTGATAACCGATAAGGGCTAAACTGGCACAAAATCGCTTCACATCCCAAGTAAAAGGCGCAAGTGTCGCTTCGTCAAAGTCATTGACATCAAAGACCAATGTACCAGCGCCGTTCATATACGTGCCAAAGTTTTCGGCGTGTAAGTCACCTTGAATCCAGACGCGGCTGGTTTGGTTATTGAGGAAAGGGTCTTTGTCGCGGCTAACATCGGCATAGAACAAAGCGGCTGACCCGCGATAGAAAGCAAAAGGCGACTCCGCCATTTTGCGAAATTTGCCGCGCCAAGCCGATGGGTCGGCAGCGATGAGGTCGCCGTAGTTGTCCGTAAAAGACTTGACGATGAATTCTTGCCGAGTGGCAGGTTTTTCCTTTTTAATTTTATCTGTAATTGTGTGCATAAAAATGGTTTGTTTTTGATTTAAAAAGAGTTTTAAGTCGTGGATAGACGTAAAGGAAGGCTCATTTGTCAATCGTCATTTGGTAGTTGTTTTCATATCAATCACCCCTCAGTATTTGGTACACGTAGATACAGAATCGTCTTGAAAAGATGTCAAATCTTCACAAATGTGTTCAGTAGTATGTAAATTATTAGCTGAAAGTCTTTAAAAGTGGGCAGACGTAGGAATTGTTTCCTATGGTTTAAAAGTATAGGCTCAAATATAGAAAGTGTTTTTTATTTGTCAAATATTTTTGTTCTTTTTATCTAAATCATTTTTCAAATACAATCACATTTTCAAATTCCTCCGTCATTTTCAACAAATGAATGTGTGCGTCATATTCTGCATTGAACATAAACGGCTTGCCTTCAACGACATATTTATAGACTTGAAAATCGGTTTCAGGCGTTGGCACATTCAGAATGTCGTCGTGTTCAATCCATTCCAAAGTGCCTTCGGGGCAGGGTGGAGGCGGTACTTTTGGAATATCTGCTAAATAAATAAAAACCGTCCAATTGTATTTTGCAGGCGATGACTCGACCAAAACGCCGCAAAACTTTGGGTTTACAATCGTAAAGCCTGTTTCTTCAAAAGTCTCCCGCACAGCCGCTTTTATGGGACTTTCATGCGGTTCAACCTTTCCGCCCACAGGCACATAATGCCCGATAAAAGGTTCTTTATTCCGTTTTAGTAGCAAATATGACGTGCCATTTCGCAAAATGACCATCGAAGCGTTGGTTTTATAGCCCATGTTTTTATTGGTGAATGGTGAATTTACTGAGGGGGGGATATACACTATTAACGAAGTAAAGTCACATCTCCTCGTTGTATAAACACCTCGCCTTTTTCCGTTTCAATTTCGATATAATACACAAATACATCGGGTTTGGCGGCACGTCCTTTTATTTTGCCGTCCCAAGCGTGGTTTTCGGCATCAATGGGTAGAAAATCATTGGCAACAAAGACCAATTGTCCCCAACGGTCAAAGACTTTAAAGGTGTGAATTTTAGTCACATCAGATGCGGGGAAGATGCGGAAGGTCTCATTTTCTCCATCATCATTGGGTGAAAAAGCATTGGGAATGAAAGAAGTATAGCAACTTTTTATCGTGACATGAGTACTCGTCCACCAAGTACCACAAGCATTTTTGAGCGCAACATAGTAAAGCCCTGACTGCGTGACGGTGATGGCAGGTGTCGTTTCTCCTGTATTCCAAAGGTATTCGCTGCCCAGCCACGACGCATTGAGGTTGAGATGATTTTTTCCGAAATCAAGACAAACAACTGTATCCCGAACTAAATTAATATTGGGCTTTTGCAGAAAAGTCAATTTATAAGTCAAATCAGCATAACAACGACCGTTATAAGCCAATAATTGATACGTTCCTGATTTTGAAATATCTAAATAGGCGTTTGTTGAGCCATCTGTCCAACGGTATTGTGTTGTCCCTTCGACCTTAGGGACGAGGCGATACTGAGGGGTGCAAATAATAGAATCCAAAACAAGACCCTGAATTTTATTGAAGACCTTTACATCCATCGTATCACTGGTGCGGCAATTCCCAAAACTGACAGTCAAAGAATATGTACCAACATCAGAAGCCTTAAAAGTAGACTGTTTCGACCCGTCTTGCCAACGATAAGTATAAAGACTGTTGACAGGCCCCCTCAGTATCAAAGTGTCTTTTGCGCAAAGCATGGTGTCTCTGCCCAAATTGACCGTTGGTCGGGGCAATAAAATAACCATTGTTGTATCGTAACTCACACATTGACCATTGCTGACGATGACATTGTACATACCGCCTGTTCTAACCGTAATCATAGCCGTTGTATCGTCCGTATTCCAAAAATAACGCACTGCATTGGTGGCTGTGGCATCGAGAATGACAGAATCACCTTGACATATCTTTACGGAATCAGGCAAAGGCAAAGCTGTAGGCGCACCATCTTGAATGGTTGTTGAGGCACTGTTGCGGCAACCGTTTTGATCAACAACTGAAACGCTGTAAGTGCCTGGATTGCTGACGGTTATGAGCCTTGTGGTGTCGCCTGTTGACCACATATATTTGCGATAATTGGCTTGTTGAACAAATGCCGCCGTTGGTCTGCGTGGACATATATAAGGTGTACCGCCAATTACTGGGTTAGGCAAAGAGAAGGCAGATATAAAAACAGTGTCTCGCAAAGTATCTCCAACGGTATTGATGACTTCAATGCGGTATTGACCAGCTCTCGAAACAGTTATGTTGCGGGTCGTTTCGTTTGTTGACCATAAATAACGTGTAAAAACGCTGTCTGTCGCAATGGTTGCCGTTTCATTCGGGCAGAAACCAGTTGCGCCAATAATTTTGACAGCCGTTTGACTGTTTATTTTTGATATAAAAACAAGGAGAAAAAGCCCCAAAAAGGTGATTGATTGCTTCATAATCGGTAGTGAACGTTATTCCATTTAGACATTCGATAGCTTGATAGTTGGAAAACGTTATTGAAATATATTTATTTTGTATTTACTTTGTGTAAATTGGTGGCGAATTTAAACAGTTTTTAAAACACAAAGGCACATTAGGCACATAGTTTTTTCCCTAAAAGGTTGAGAGATAAAAAAACTATGTGCCTAATGTGCCTTTGTGTTTTAAAAA